>NZ_JCADBW010000006.1:0-124121 GCF_059264685.1 Faucicola sp. SE7633
ATGTTGAGCTGATTACCAATGTCAAAAAGAACATGAAAGCTAAGGACATTGCTTGGCTAGATAAGCGATTACTCAAACGCCGTTTCTTGATTGAGACGGTGTTTGATGAGTTAAAGCATATTTGCCATATTGAGCATTCAAGACATCGTAGCCCTGCTGGGTTTATGGCTAATTTATTGGCAGGGCTGATTGCTTATTGCCACCAAGCCAAGAAACCTACACTAAAGAATGTGCTGATTGGGCATTCTTTACCGCAGGTTGCTTAGTTTGTGATAGCTTTCAATGAGTTAGGCTATGGCTTATGTCGAACTGGGGTTAATTATCAAGTATTCATTTATCATTCGTTGCCGTAAAACCACCGACTTTAGGCGGTGGATATAAGGCAATTGTTAAATGCGATGAGTTTTGCTATACTCATCTCACTATATTCAATGTCTTACATTCCACAGTTAAGTTAAGACTAAATTGCGAGTACGCAGTAACTTAACTGGTAAGACGTTTCCAAACACACACTTAAGCTAATTCGTGTCTATGACAATCCTAACGGTAGGATTAGCTTAAAATAAGAACCTAAGATGTACGGTGTGTCGTACGGGCGGTTGCCATTGTCTTAGGTTTGCGGTGGGGCTTCACCGTCTTGCAGAAGGAATCTCCTCACTTTAGGGAGGGGAGGAAGTCAAAAGCGCAAAATATAGCAAATTAAATACACCATGCTATAAAAAAACAGCCCATATAACGGACTGTTTTTTAATAAATTATTATTTAAACGGTTACAAATTCGGATTGAGCCACTTTTGTGCGGTCGGCAAATCCCAGCCCTTGCGCGCGGCATAGTCGGTGAGTTGGTCTTGGCTGATTTTGCCCACGTTAAAATAGTCACTGTCGGGATGGCTGTAATAAAATCCACTCACGCTAGACGGAGGGTACATGGCATAGCTTTCGGTCAGATAAGTACCGATGGCAACGGTGGTATCTAGCCAATCAAACAGCTTGCCTTTTTCGGTGTGGTCGGGGCAGGCAGGATAACCGGGGGCAGGGCGAATACCAATGTATTTTTCTTTGATCAGCTCATCGTTACTCAGCTGTTCATCGGCTTGGTAGCCCCAATACACCTTGCGCACCTGTTCGTGCAACGCCTCGGCAAAGGCTTCGGCAAAGCGGTCGCACAAGGCTTGCACCATGATGGCGTTGTAGTCATCACCGCGCGTTTTGTACGCGTCGGCAAGCTCGTCCGCGCCAAAGATAGACACGGTAAAGCCGCCCAAATAATCGCTGCCGTTGGCAGTAGTTGGGGAGATAAAATCAGCCAAACTGTAGTTGGGCTTGCCACTGGCTTTGTCAGACTGTTGGCGCAAATACTCAAAGGCAAATTCGGCATTGCCTGCGTCGTCATACACGGTTACCGTGTCGGGCGCGGTGCGGCGCGCGTGGGCAAGGCGGATTACGGCTTTGGCGGTGACCTTCTTGTGGGTAATCAAGTCATCAAGCAGGGCTTGTGCGTTGGCGAACAGGTCACGCGCCTCAGCGCCGACAACTTCATCGTCAAAGATTTTCGGGTATTTGCCGACCAGTCCCCATGAGATAAAAAACGGTGTCCAGTCAATGTATGGCACAAGATCTTGCAACGGGTAGTCATCAAACACCACTTGCCCAAGATGGTTGGGTTTGGGCGGTGTGTAGTTATCCCAGTCATAGGCAAAGCCTTGTGCGATGGATTCGGCATAGCTGAGCTTGGCGGCTTTGGGCTGGCGGTTGGCAAGCCGTTCGCGCACCTCGCTGTATTCTTGACGCAGCTCGGCAATGTAGTCATCGCGCTTGTCTTTGGACAGCAGCATGGTGGCAACGCCGACCGAGCGGCTGGCATCGGACACATACACCACCGCGTCGTTTTGGTAATTCGGCTCGATTTTGACCGCGGTATGGGCTTTGGAGGTGGTCGCACCGCCAATCATCAATGGAATGGTGAAGCCTTGTTCTTGCATTTGTTTGGCGACATACACCATTTCATCAAGGCTTGGTGTAATCAGCCCCGATAGCCCGATGATATCAACATTTTCATCTTTTGCGACTTGTAAAATCTTTTCACACGGTACCATCACGCCCAAATCAATGATTTCATAGCCATTACAGCCCAGTACCACACCGACGATGTTTTTGCCGATGTCGTGCACGTCGCCTTTGACGGTTGCCATCAATACCTTGCCCTTGGATTCGCCAGCGACTTTTTCGGCCTCGATGTACGGGTTGAGCCATGCCACGGCTTGCTTCATGACGCGCGCGGATTTGACAACTTGCGGCAAAAACATTTTGCCTGCACCAAACAAATCACCGACGACGTTCATGCCGTCCATTAACGGACCTTCGATGACATCAAGCGGGCGTGCAAATTTGCGCCGCGCCTCTTCGGTATCCTCGTTGATATAGGTGGTGATGCCTTTGACCAAGGCGTATTCGATGCGTTTTTCGACAGGCTCTTGCCGCCATGACAAGTCTGCAACGCTGTCTTTTTTCTTGCCGCTGGCGTAGCTTTCTGCTACCTGCATGAGGTGATCGGTGGCGTCCTGCCCTGACTTGCCTTGTTTACGGTTTAAGATCACATCCTCAATCGCCTCACGCGCGGCAGGGTCGATATCGTCATATACTTCAAGCATGGCAGGATTGACGATGCCCATGGTCATGCCGTTGTTGATGGCATGGTACAAAAACACGGCGTGAATCGCCTCGCGAATCGGGTTGCCACGAAATGAAAACGACACGTTGGACACGCCGCCTGATACCATCGCATTGGGCAAATTGTCGGTAATCCAGCGCGTGGCGTTGATAAAGTCCACGCCGTAGTTGTTGTGCTCCTCAATACCCGTGGCAACGGCAAAGATGTTTGGGTCAAAGATAATGTCTTCACTGGGAAAGCCGACTTCATTGACCAAAATGTCATAGCTGCGCTGGCAAATCTCGATTTTGCGCGCCTCGGTGTCGGCTTGTCCGTTTTCATCAAACGCCATCACAATAACCGCCGCGCCATAACGGCGACACAAACGGGCTTTTTGGACAAATTCGTCATAGCCTTCTTTGAGCGAAATCGAATTGACCACCGACTTGCCTTGCGTGCATTTCAGTCCCGCCTCGATGATGTCCCATTTGGACGAATCAATCATCAACGGCACGCGGCTGATATCAGGCTCACTGGCGATGAGATTGACAAAATGCACCATTGCGCCGTGGCTATCAAGCATGGCTTCATCCATGTTGATATCGACGATTTGTGCACCGCCTTCGACTTGGTCGCGGGCAACGTCCAACGCTTCGGTGTATGCTTCGGTTTTGATGAGACGTAAAAACTTCTTTGATCCCGTAACATTGGTGCGCTCGCCAACATTGACAAACAGACTGTCACGCGTGATGTTAAATGCCTCAAGCCCCGATAAGCGGCAAGCAGGCTGATAGGCAGGCCGCGTGCGCGGAGCATGTGGGCTAACCTGCGCGATAATCGCCGCGATATGCGCAGGTGTGGTACCACAGCAGCCACCGACGATATTGACCAATCCTTGACGCGCGTACTCACCAACCATCGCCGCGGTTTGTTCGGGCGTTTCGTCGTATTCGCCAAACTCATTGGGCAAACCTGCGTTGGGGTGGGCAGAAACGAACGTTTCGCACACATCGGACAAAGTTTTGATATGGGGACGTAGCGCGTCAGCTCCCAATGCACAGTTAAAACCGATGGAAAGCGGCTCAGCATGGCGTACCGAATTGTAAAACGCCTCCGCCGTCTGCCCCGACAGTGTACGCCCCGATGCGTCTGTAATCGTGCCTGAAATCATAATCGGCAAGCGGTAGCCGATTTGCTCAAATACTTTGAGCACGGCAAAAATCGCTGCCTTGGCGTTTAAGGTGTCAAACACGGTCTCGATCAGCAGCAAATCGGCGCCGCCTTCAATCAAAGCAAGTGCAGCTTCGGTGTAGTTGTCGGCAAGCTCATCAAAAGTCACGTTGCGATAGGCAGGGTCATTGACATCGGGCGAAATCGACGCGGTGCGTGATGTTGGGCCTATCACACCTGCGACAAACCGCGGCTTGTCGGGGTTTTGCGCGGTAAACTCATCGCACACCTCACGGGCAATACGCGCCGCCTCGCGGTTGATCTCAACCACCAAGTCCTGCATGCCATAATCCGACATCGAAATTTGGGTCGCATTAAAGCTGTTGGTCTCAATGATGTCCGAACCTGCCGCCAGATAGCTTCTATGAATTGCTTGAATAATCTGCGGTTGAGTCAGCACCAGCAAGTCGTTGTTGCCTTTAACATCGCGGTGAAAATCAGCAAAGCGGCTGCCGCGATAATCCGCTTCTTGCAGCTTATAGTTTTGAATTTCTGTACCCATCGCGCCATCAAGAAACAACACGCGCTTGTCAAGCAACTGGCTCAGGCGTTGTTGGTTAGCCGCTTGTTGGGCTTTGTAGGGCAAACATTCAGGCGGCGTTAGGCGAAAATTGGCAGGATTATGCGGTGCGTGGTTGGTGGGTGCAGTGTCTGCTGATGTTGGGGTATGGTTGGTGACACCTGCTTGCTGGGCAGTGTCAGGATGGCAACAAAACTTCATGAATAAATCTCGGAAATTTTAATAAGTTGTCTAAGTTAAGCAAATTGCAGGCAGAGATAGGTATTATAACATACGCCAATTTTTATACACTTGGCAAAAATAAAGCCCGATATCGTCATCGGGCTATGGGTGTGCTATAAAAAATTCTAGCGTTCAAGGTATTGCAATTTGTTGGGTACACCGTCCCATTCTTTGGCATCGGGCAGTGGCTCATGCATACTGGTGATATTGGGCCATTGCTCAGATAGCTCGGCATTGAGCGCAATAAACTGCTCTTGCCCAGCAGGCACTTCGTCTTCTGAGAAAATCGCATTGGCAGGGCATTCAGGCTCACACAACGCGCAGTCAATGCATTCATCGGGATTGATGACAAGAAAGTTTGGCCCTTCATAAAAACAGTCCACAGGGCACACTTCCACACAGTCGGTGTATTTGCAGCGGATGCAATTATCAGTCACAACAAAGGTCATAGCGGCGGCTACCTTAAGCTATCAGTTATCAAAAAATTGTGCGTAAAAATAGCAAAAATGCAAAGAAATAACACGGTATTGTAGCGCGTTAGTCCGTTTTTAACAATTCTTTTAACGCATAAATAAATTCAAGCGCGGCTTTGGGTGTCATGGCGTTGGGGTCAAGCGCGGCAAGTTGTGACAACGCATCGGCTTGCTTGGTAGATAGGGCAGCGGCAGGCGTGGCTAGGCTCGTCTCATTGGTTATAGCATTGGTTGTAGCATTGGTTATAGCATTGTCATGCGCAGTAGGCTGAGCGCGTGGCTCGGCATGGTCTTGCAAATATTGCTCTGCCATCGTGAGCACGGCGCTGGGCACGCCTGCCATTTTGGCAACATGCAGCCCAAAGCTGCGATGGGTGCTGCCTTTGGCGATTTTGTGCATCAGCAGCAGCTGCCCTGCGACTTCTTGCGTGACCACATGCTGGTTGAGCATAGCAGGGTGGTGCTCGGCAAGCTCGGTTAGTTCAAAGTAATGCGTGGCAAACAGCGTCAGACAACCAAGGTTTGCCAAGTGCTTGACGCACGCATAGGCGATCGCCAAGCCGTCTTGTGTGCTGGTACCGCGGCCAACTTCATCCATCAGTACCAACGCGTTGGCGTGGGCTTGGTTGAGGATATTGGCGGTTTCGATCATCTCAACCATAAAGGTTGATTTACCGCCTGCCAAGTCATCGGCGGAACCGATACGGGTAAAAATGCGCGCGATGCGCCCAATGTCTGCCGCTTGCGCAGGCACAAAGCTGCCACAACACGCCAACAGCACAATCAGCGCGGTTTGGCGCATGTAGGTTGATTTACCGCCCATGTTCGGGCCAGTAATCAGCATCAGGCGTTCAGGTTGGGCAGGCGTGCCCAGTTGGCAGTCGTTGGCCACAAAGCCCTCGCTGTGCGCGCGGCTGTGCTGGTGACGCGCTAGGCTGGCTTCCACCACCACATGGCGTCCGCCTTGAATGTCAAGATAAGCCGCTGGCTGATCGGCATTGGATGCCAGACGCTTGCCAAAGGTTGGGCGACACCACACCGACGCACCGCCGCTCAGATCATCAAGGCGGGTCAGCGTGACCCAGTTTGCCAACACATCAAGGTAAGCAATCGCACGCGCCAATCGCTGTAGGGCAGGCAGCTGCCCTTGTAGTTGCCCCATGAGCTCGTCATACAGGCGTTTTTCACGCGCGATGGCTTGGCTTTGCGCGGATAAATACGCCTCTTCAAGGGTTTTGAGCTCTTCGGTGATAAAGCGTTCGGCATTTTTGAGGGTTTGGCGGCGGCTAAAGTGGGCAGGCGCGTGCATGGCTTGTGCCGCGCTGAGCTCAAAGTAAAAGCCGCTGACTTTGTTAAACCCGACTTTGATGGGCAAATTGTACGCTTGGCGCTCTTTATCCGCCAATTGCTCAAGCGTTTCTTCAACATTGTCATGCAAGTGGCGCAGCCTGTCGAGCTCAGGGTCATAACCCGTCTGGATCACGCCACCGTCGCGGGTGTGGTTGGGCGGTACGTCTTGGATGGCTTGCTTGAGCAAGGCGATCAGCTGGGCAAATATATCGGCATTTTGCCCTGCTGCGTCATTTGCGCCCACCTCAGGCAACTGTTTGGCAAGCATCGGCAACAGCGGCGTATCGGCATTGAGCGTGGTGTGGGTGGCAATCAAATCACCAAACCATGCTGCCAACTGATGGCTTAATGTGGTGGCATCGCCTAGACTTTGGCGCAGTTTGACCAAATCGGTCGGCTTTGCCGAACCCAGCCCAATGCGTCCACCGATGCGCTCGATATCGCCAATTGCCGATAGCGTCTGGCATAGCGCAGCAAAATCGTTCGGCGGCAATGCCATCAGCTGCTCAACCGCATCAAGGCGGCGATTGATCAAGGTGGTATTTAGCAATGGTCGGTGCAAATGGTGCACCAAGGCGCGTTTGCCCATCGGTGTGCGGCAATGGTCGATGACTGACAATAGTGTCACGCCCGATGCCAGCACAGGCTTAAAAATTTCTAAATTCTGCTGGCTGATGGCATCAAGCTGCAAAAAATCCGCCGCCTGCTCCAGCCGAATATGGTTGATATGCGCCAAATCCGCCTGCTGGGTGTGCTTGCCATAATGCAGCACCACCGATGCCGCGGCAATACTCTCAGGCTTATCTGCCAGTCCAAAACCTGCCAACGTGGTGACATTCAGATGTTCGGTGAGGTGCGCCTCGGCATTGATCGGCAAAAAATGGCTATGCGGCTGGCGCATGATGGGCACGGTTTTGGTGGCAGTGGTTGTATGGGGTGATGACTGGGTCAGCATATCTTGTAGCCACGTTTGCCACGCACCGTCCAGTGCTTCATCAATCAGCAGCTCGCTTGGGTCATAGCGCATCAAGGCAGCACTCAGCTGGTCTTGCATCTCCGCTAGGCTCTCGGCCGTCAAGTAGCTGGTGCGGATGCTGCCTTGGCTTAGATTCAATTCCGCCAATCCCACCGCCAGCGGTGACTTGGCAAAACACAATGCCAACACGGTTGGATTTTGCCCGTGGGTGATGAGGCTGTCATCGGTGAGTGTGCCTGCGGTCAGGGTGCGCACAACTTTACGCGCCATCAGTTTTTGGTTGGCTTTAGCGTTGGCGGCTTCGGTGGATTTTTTATTAGATTTTGCCGATTTGGCTTTGGTGTTGGGTTTTGATCCTTGGTTTGCGCCTTGTTGGGTGCTTGTGTGGTCAGTCGTGTCGGTGGTGGGCGCGCTATCCTCGACTTGCTCGCAAATTACCACCGTTTGCCCTGCATTGATCAGCCGTGCAATATAGCCATCTGCCGAATGAAACGGCACGCCTGCCATCGGGATGATATTGCCTTGCTTGTCCGTGCCGCGTTTGGTCAGGGTGATACCCAAAATCTGCGCCGCCAATTTGGCATCGTCAAAAAACAGCTCATAAAAATCGCCCATGCGGTACAGTAGCAGCGCGTGCGGATAGTCCGCTTTGAGCATCAGATATTGCTGCATCATCGGCGTGTGGTGGGCTAGGTCGGGTATGGTTGGGGCGATAGAGGGCGAGGCGGTGTTCATTCAAGGTTTAAAGGTGATAACGTGAAAATCAAAGGTAATACATGGCGGCATTGACGATAAAATCCAATGGGTTAATTGATGGGGTTTAACGCAGATATTGTGACAAAATAAAAATCACCCAAGTGATTTTGGATCATTATTTGGCTAATTAACAGATGTTAAATTAACAGATGTTAAACGTTGCTGCAATCGATTAGCCCAATTGGCTAGTCTGCTGATTCGTTGTTGAGTCGCTGCTCAAGTCTATCGATTTCATCAATGAGCTGCTCTTTGGTTTCGGCAAAGTAACGGTTCCAATCATCAATTTCGCTAATTGTTTGGTAAGCCTCGCTATCTTTCAGGGCAAAAATTTCTTCTTCAACCTGCGCGATTTTAAATTTTAGTTGGGTGATAATCGCTTGGAATTGGGATTTTTCGCTGATGGTTTCAGAACGTGGGATGAAAATGCCTTGCTCAAGTTCAGCTAAAATCTTATTCACGGCTTGAATGTTGTTTTGCTCGTAAGCTTGATTGAGTTGGACAAAAATTTGTTCAGCAATGTCTTTCATATCATCGCTGACACGGTCGGGGTGGCAAATTTGGCTGGCTTTACGATAGGCTTTTTTAAGGTTTTTTCTTTGTTCGTCATCTAGGGTAAAGATGGTTTTTTCGTTTTCTGCTTGAATTTGCTCGTGATAGTCGGCTTCATCTTGCACGGCTTCGGCATAGGCTTCGGGGTCGTGTTGGCTGAGCAGTTTACGCAGGTGTAATAAGCGGCTGATATACCAGCCCAATTCTTTGGTATGCCTGTGGTGAAATTCTGCTAACAGCTTTTCAAGCTCAACTTTTTCATTGTCGTAGGCGTTGAGCTGATGTTCAAGTTGGCGGATTTCAAGTTTTAGCGCGGTCAAGTCGATGTCATGATAGATGATTAAGGCTTGATGACGTTGGATAAAATCATCAATCAGACCAAGGGCGGTACTAAACTGGTGCTGTTGTAGGCTTTGGGTGATTTGGTTGATATCTTGCTGAAAGTTAAAGGCTTGTAGCTTAGCGGTTTCGCGGTCGATGTCGTCTAAGTCTTCTAAGATGACGTAGTTTTTGAGGATCTCTAGGCGTTTGATGATTTTATCAAGTGGCAGGGCAGGGGTGTGGTCTTGATGGTCAAAATAGCGATTGCGAATTTTTTTAAATTGAGCAATAAAAGACTGGGCAAGGACGCTGTCACCTGTGGTGATGATGATGTTTTCATGGTTGCGTTCGGCTTTTTTGCTCCAGTTGTAGGAGCCGTTGATAACGGTGTATTCGTCGATGACGCAAAATTTGTTGTGCATGAGGTCATCTTTGCCATCGCCGATGAGGTAGGCGACAGAATTGCCGATGTTGAGCTGGCTGTAGTCGATCGGGCTTTGGTGGTTGATGGGGTCATTGCTGATGAGCAGTTGCACGGTGACGCCTTGTTTGGCTTTGGCAAGCAGGGCGTTGAATAGCCGTGGGTTGGTGAACCATGCGACAGCGATGTAGATGGATTGTTCGGCTTCGGACAGTTCTTGTTCGAGGCGGTCGGCGATGTGGTCAAATAGGGCTTCGGTTGGCATTTTGGACTTAGAAACTTATTGAGCAGTTGGGTAATTGTTGTTGTAGCCAAGCCATATCGGATTGGGTGATTGGATTTGAAGTCAAGGTAAGCGAGGTTAAATTGGTCAGCTTTGCCAAGGCTGACACATCGCTGATTTGATTATCAGTCAACCAAAGCTCGGTTAGATTAGTGAGTTTTGCCAAGGTCGACACATCGCTGATTTGATTACCACTCAACCAAAGATAGTTTAAATTGGTGAGTTTTGCCAAGACCGACACATCGCTGATTTGATTTTCACTCAAATGAAGCTTGGTTAAATTGGTGAGCGTTGCCAAGGTAGACACATCGCTGATTTGATTTGAGCTCAAATTAAGCTCGGTTAAATTGGTGAGCTTTGCCAAGGCCGACACATCGCTGATTTGATTATCAGACAACCAAAGCGTGGTTAAATTGGTGAGCTTAGCCAAGGCAGACACATCGCTGATTTGATTATCATCCAAATCAAGTCTGGTTAAATTGGTCAGCTGTGCCAAGGCCGACACATCGCTGATTTGATTACTAGACAAACTAAGCGAGGTTAAATTGGTCAGCTTTGCCAAAGCAGCAACATCGCTAATTTGATTGTTAAACAAACCAAGCTGGTTTAAATTGGTGAGCATTGCCAAGGCCGACACATCGCTGATTCGATTTACCCCCAAATCAAGCTTGGTTAAATTGGTCAGCTTTGCCAAGGTCGACACATCGCTGATTTCATTACCCGCCAAATCAAGCTCGGTTAAATTGGTCAGCTTTACCAAGGCAGACACATCGCTGATTTCATTATAACCCAAATTAAGCTCGGTTAAGTTGGTCAGATTTGCCAAGGCAGCCACATCGCTGATTTCATTTGAGCTCAAATCAAGGTCGGTTAAGTTGGTCAGATTTGCCAAGGCAGCCACATCGCTGATTGAATAGCAATACAAGCTAAATTCATTTTTTTTTATGATTGTTTGAACAATATCTTTCATTAAAATCTTATCCAACCAGTCAATATCTAATTGGGTAATGATAAGTTCACCATCTGTCCATTCGTAATCGACACAATCTAGGCCTATGCCGTATTTTAATAATAAAACTCGCCACCAATCATCCAGCGATAACCACCACGCCCAATGCGTTTCAAAATCATCAACTTGTGCCAATAACTTATTGGTAATTCTTAAACTCTTATTAACGCTCTTTAGTGCGACACCAGTGCCTGTGGTGACAGTGGGTAGATTGTTATTTTGTGTCATTTTGATTGCTCCAAGCTAGAATTTTTGTTCTTTGGCAAAAACAACCACCAAAAAAACCACTAATCAAAGCGGTAGGCACTCCAATATAAATTACCCACACGCCAACATACGAAAGAAATGCAATACAAACAAATAAAACTAAAGAAGCTATTAAAGCAATCCCACCAAAAAAAGCTGATAGCTTATTCCTAAAGCCTTTTTCATAGAACAGTTCAATCAAACCACCGATTAGAAGAATAGCAATAATTCCAATAATCCAAGCCATGACAAATACTCCTAATTTATAGAATTCAAAAATATTTTAGTAACGCCTTATGATTAGAATAGTAATTCAATTTTTTCAACCTTACAACGAACTTGTAAGCCTCACATTTAAACCTTGTATCTTAAAACCAAAAACCCATATATAATAGCAAAATTTTCACCGACAACAATTAGGACATGGCAATGCTCGGCAAAATGTTAGGTAAAGTCATCGGTAGCAAAAATGACCGTGAACTCAAGCGAATGCGTAAACTGGTCGATAAAATCAATGCCTTAGAGCCAAGCATTAGCCCGTTAAGTGACAGTGACTTGACCCAAAAAACCGCCGAATTCAAACAACGTCACGAGGCTGGCGAAAGCCTTGACGCGCTATTGCCCGAAGCGTTCGCTGTGTGTCGTGAAGCTGCCAGTCGCGTGCTGGGTATGCGCCACTATGATGTCCAGCTGATTGGCGGTATCACCCTGCATGAAGGCAAAATCGCCGAAATGCGCACAGGTGAAGGCAAAACCTTGATGGCAACGCTGGCGATTTACCTCAACGCCATCAGCGGCAAAGGCGTGCACGTCGTCACCGTCAACGACTACTTGGCACAGCGCGACGCAGAGCTCAACCGCCCGTTGTTTGAGTTTTTGGGGCTCAGCGTGGGCGTGATTTATGCCCAACAAGACCCACAGGAAAAATTTGCCGCGTATGCTGCCGATATCACCTATGGCACCAACAACGAATACGGCTTTGACTACCTACGCGACAATATGGTCGAACGCCTTGAGGACAAAAAACAACGCGGCTTAAATTACTGTATCATTGACGAAATCGACTCGATTTTGATTGATGAAGCACGTACGCCGCTCATCATCTCGGGGCAAGCAGAAGACTCAGCCGCACTGTACACACTGATCGACACCATCATTCCGCGCCTTAAACGCTCCGAGACTGAAGAGGGCAACCGCGAAAATTTGGAGCAAGATTTTTGGATTGATGAAAAAAACCGCCAAATCGAAATCAGCGAAAAAGGCTATGAAAAAATCGAGCGGTTTTTGGTCGAAAAAGGCGAGCTTAGCGAAAACGAAAGCCTATACAGCGCGGCGCGTTTGCCATTATTGGCGCACGTGCAAGCTGCGATCCGTGCCCATCATTTGTTTATCAAAAACATCCACTACATCGTACAAGACGGTGAGGTGATTATTGTTGATGAAAACACAGGGCGCACCATGCCAGGGCGGCGTTGGTCAGAAGGCTTACACCAAGCCGTCGAAGCCAAAGAACACGTCGAGATTCAAGCCGAAAACCAAACCTTGGCTACCACCACCTTTCAAAACTACTTTCGTTTGTATGACAAGCTGTCTGGTATGACAGGGACAGCAGACACCGAAGCGGCAGAATTTAAACAAACCTATGACCTTGATGTGGTCGTGATCCCAACGCACAAACCCATTCAGCGCGTAGATTTAAATGACCAAATTTTCTTGACCAAAATGGGCAAATATCAAGGCATTATCCGCGAAATTAAACGTATCAAAGAAAGCCACGCGCCGATTTTAGTCGGTACGGCGACGATTGAAGCCAGTGAAGTATTGTCTGAGCTACTCACCGCCGAAGGCATTGCCCACAACGTGCTCAACGCCAAACAGCACGAGCGCGAGGCCGATATTATTGCACAAGCAGGTAGCCCCGATGCGGTGACGATTGCCACCAACATGGCAGGGCGCGGTACGGATATCATCTTGGGCGGTAACTGGCAGGCTGAACTTGCCAAATTTGACCACGTCACCGACGAGCTGCGCGACGCCTACAAAGCCGAATGGCAGGCGCGTAACCAACAAGTTTTGGCGGCAGGTGGCCTCCACATCATCGGCTCAGAGCGGCACGAATCACGCCGTATTGACAACCAGCTACGCGGCCGGGCAGGGCGACAAGGCGACCCTGGTGAATCGCGGTTTTTCTTGTCACTAGAAGATGACCTCATGCGTATCTTTGCAGGTGACCGCGTGGTCAATATGATGCGCGCGATGGGGCTCAAAGAAGATGAAGCCATTGAGCACAAAATGGTGTCGCGCTCGATTGAAAACGCCCAAAGTAAAGTAGAAAACCGTGACTTTGACGCGCGTAAAAACTTGCTCAAATACGATGACGTTGCCAACGAACAACGCAAAGTGATTTATAAACAGCGTGACGAACTGTTGGCACAAAGCGATTTGCAAGCCGCGGTTGAGGGTATGCACACCGAAGTCTACAACGCTTTGATTGACCAATTTGTCCCACCAGGGTCGGTTGATGATCAATGGGACATTGACGGGCTTGAAGATGAGCTTGAGGACAACTTTCGCCTACAAATGCCAATCAACGACTGGCTAGACGCAGACAAACGCCTTGATGAAGTTGGCTTGCGTGACAAAATCATCAACGCCGCACTGCTCAACTACCGCGCGCGCCGTGAGCAGATGGGCGAGGACACCGCCGCGTACCTTGAGCGCGTGTTTATGCTGCAAAGCCTTGATCGCCATTGGAAAGAGCACCTCAACCAAATGGATCAGCTGCGTAAAGGCATCCACCTACGCGGCTATGCGCAAAAAAATCCCGAACAAGAGTATAAGTCCGAATCCTTCACCTTGTTCCAACAAATGCTTGGTGCTATCAAATCCGACACCGTACAAGACCTATCACGCGTGCATATCCCAACGCCTGAGGAGCTAGCCGAGCTAGAGCGTCAGCGTCAAGAACAAGCCGCTGCCATGCAAATGCACTTTGAGCACCAAGAGATCAACAGCTTGACAGGCGAAGTCAGCGCAGACCCCGACACGACCACAGACAACCAAGCGCGCGCCAACCGAGGCGGCAGTGTGAATTATCAATTCAGCGCGCCTGTTGTGCTGTCTGCGCCTGCACCATCCGACGCGGATGCCTCGGATGTCTCAGACACCTCAGACACCGCACAAAACCCATACGCAGGCTTGCCAATTAGCCGCAACGCGCCATGCCCGTGTGGTTCAGGGCTTAAATACAAACAATGTCACGGCAAAATTGCCTAACGGCTTTAAGATAGGCAACTTTGGGCAAGCATAACATTTTAAATTGTAAAATTTTAAGGATAAAATATGTCAGCGAATGTCTCGCGCGCGCGCCGCTTAGTGGCTGGTTTGGTGGCGGTTGGACTGGGTATCGGTGGGCTAACCGCGTGTCAAAAACCCGACGAACCTGCCGCCGAAACCACCGCCGCGTCAGTCACCGAGCCGCAAACCATGCCGATGTCTGCCGCACCTGCCGATGACGACAACAACGCGCCACCGCTGATTAACGAGAACACCGCCGCGCTAGACGCAGGCCCGGATGTCAATGCCAATGCCGCAAGCGCGGACGCATCTGTAAATGACCAACTGCCTGCTGCCACAGGCGCAGATGGCGAACCGCTTGAAGGTGCAGCTGACAACTCGGCAATGGAAAATATCAGCGAAAATGATCAAGTCATTGACAGTGAGCCTGCCGACCCCAACGCGCCCAAAGCCAGTGACAGCGACAACGCAGCCCAGCGTTAAGCGCGTCAAAACCCTACAACAACGCTGCCAAATCTGCCTTGTGATAGCTATCAAAGCGAATCAAAGCGTTTGTCGTGCTGTCCTGTGGCGGCAAATCGGCTAAAAATGGCGCGGTTTTCGGGCGTTTGACCAACACTCTGCCGTCATCGTTGAGTACGCTTGCCGCATGCTGCAGTAAGGCGATTTGCTCGGCAAAATTGGGCACAAGGGTGAGCGTATGTAAGGCTTGCATGTGTTTATTGACCGCACGGGTGTAGCTGTCGGCAGGAAACATCGGATCAAGCAAGATGCGGTCAAACGGTGGGCTATCGGTTGGCGGCTGCCAGGCGATAAAATCCGCAAAATTCAACGTCAGTCGTGCCAACAGCCTGTGCCAATGCGCGTGCTGCTGCATGGTTGCCCGTTCAAACGCCAACAGCACAAACAGCGCAGGTTCGCGCTCCAGCATGGTGACACTTGCGCCTGTACTGGCTAAAATCAAACTGTCATGCCCAAACCCTGCCGTCGCATCTAGCACGCGCATACACGGTTGGATTTTGGCGGCTTTGAGCAGCAATTCTGATTTTTTGCCTGCCGTGACAACGCGTTGTTGCAAGGTCTGCCAATGCGGTGCTACGCGCAGCGGTTGTTCATGCGCGCCATGGCTAAGTAGGCTTAATGTATCACCGTCTAACAACAAACTACCGCTGGGCAAGTTTTGTAAGTCTTTTTGCTTGAGCTTAGCGGGTGTATGGTCTAAAATTTTGGGCGTTAAACTGGGGGCATTGGCATAAGCCGCCAGTATCGCTTGTAGCGTTAGCAAGCGGTCGGCCGCAGCCGCTGGTGTCACATACACCACAAGCGCAGACGGGCTAGGCTTAGTAGGCTTAGCTGGCAAATTGGTAGCCAAAACCATAATACGCCACCAACACAATCACCCCTGTGATGATACGCAGCCACGCAAAAATCGTGAAATCCTGCCGACTCACCCACGCCACCAGCCAGCGAATACAGCCAAGCGCGACAACAAACGACACCAACGTACCAACCGCCATCACTGCCCAGTCTTGCGCCGAGGTCAAGACATGGTGGTGTTTGACCAGTGCCAACAAGCCTGCGCCAACAATCACAGGAATGCCTAAGAAAAATGAAAACTCCGTCGCTGCCTTGCGTGACGCGCCCAGCCACAATGCCCCGATGATGGTCGCCCCTGAGCGTGACGTACCAGGCAACAACGCCAAGCATTGACACAGCCCAATCGCCACCGCTAGTGGTATGCTGATGTTTTCTGCCTCTTGCGCCTTGATGGTATGTGGGCGACGCTCAACATAAAAAATCAGCAACGCGCCGATGATCAACATCACCGCAACCAACAGCGGATTAAACAGCGTCTCGATATAATCTTTGACCGTAAAGCCCAAAACCATCACAGGAATGGTCGCCGCAATCAGCGCTAGCCCCAACTGGCGCGGATGATTCATGCCTTCAGCATGCCCCGTAATCAGCCCCATCAGCGCATGCCACAGCCGCCCCCAGTACTGATACACCACCGCCAAAATCGCGCCCAACTGAATAAACACAATAAACAAATCGCGCTTTTCGGGCGTCCAAAACCGCATGACATCGGCGGATAAAATCAAATAACCTGTACTTGAGATGGGCAAAAACTCAGTCACCCCCTCAACCATACCCATCACCGCTGATTTAAGCAGTAAAATCACATCCATCGACATGCACTCTTGTTATAAAATTTGACACAGGCACAATGGCTAAGCATTGCGTTTGGCTTTATCGGCTTGCTGCTCAGCAAGGGTTTTCCACGCATGGTGGCGCAAATACACGGGCAAAGCCGCCTCGGCAGGCACGCCACCTTGTGCCAACCACTGCGCTGCTGCCAGCTGCCCAATGACGGCGGCGGTGGGCGCGTCGGTTGTTAGCACAGGCTGATCGGCATGGGGGCTAAGCAGCGCACCATCACCAACCAACGCCCAAGCCTCTGGCGTTTGGCTACCATAATCGGCCAAGCGTTCGGCAGTTGGCTCGAGGGCAGAGCTAGCCGACGCTTCGGCGGTCAGTGTTTCAATCACAGGTTGCATCAAGCCTGTGGCTGCATCCAGCGCAAACGCGCCCAAATACACCTGCTGCATACGCGCATCAAGCACGGCATACACCTGCGCCAAGCCGCTCGCCTGCCAACCAACCTGCGCCAACGCCTGCAAACTTGACACAGGCAAACACGGCACATCATGGGCGAATGCCAACGCCTGCGCCACCGCTGTGTTAATCCGAATGCCGCTAAACGCCCCTGGCCCTCGGTTAAACGCAATCGCCGTCAAATCTGCCACACGCAGACCTTGTGCGCGTAACACCTCATCAACCAATGGCAAAATCTGTTGGGTCTGCGCGCGGCTACCTGCCAGCGTTTGCTCGGCAAGTGTTTGCCCTGCCGTATTGACCAACGCCACCGAACACTGCGCAAACACGCTGTCCAATGCCAAAATCATACCCGTATCGTCCGCCATCGTATCTGCTCTTGCGTTCACTGAGGTTGATGCCTGAAAATAGCCGCTATCATACCACCAAACGCTGCCAGATGGTGGCTTATGGGCGGATTTTTCAGCAAGTTTTGCCAAGGATTGATGGCGGCAGGGTTTGGTGACAATAATTCATGCGTGGTATTGGGGAAATGGCCGTAACGGTGATATAATACCCCACGCCAAGTGTGGATAAATTGTAGTTTGTTCACACATCGCGATTGGTTTGGGCAAACTTTTTAACGCGTTGGTTTTAAACGCTTTGGTAGAATAGGTGAGTATGGCGGGGCAAATCATTTTTGACAACGGTAGCCACAAGGTGATTGTATTTAGCGACTTGGTGGCAGGCGATGGCGTACAATCCAACCAGTTTTTGGTGCTGCACAGCAACGACGGCGAAACCCACGGAGCGGTGATTGACCCCGGTGGGGATTTGACTTATACACCACTGACGCTTGCGCTGCTCAAGCACACCGATATCCGCCATGTGCGCTATGTCATCGGCTCTCATCAAGACCCCGACATCATCGCATCTTTGCCGCGTTGGCTGCTGCATACCGATGCAACGGTGGTTATTTCTAAATTGTGGGAGCGTTTTTTGCCGCATTTAAATTCGGCATTTAATACAGGGCGGCTGCAGGTGGGCTATATGGAGCGGCTGATTTCGCTGCCTGATGCTGGCGCGTCGCTTAAGCTCGGTAATACCCATTTGGTTGCGTTGCCTGCGCATTTTTTGCACTCAGAAGGCAATTTTCAGTTTTATGACCCGATTAGCAAAATTTTGTTTTCAGGTGATATGGGTGCGTCATTGATGGGCGATCCGCATGTGCCTGTTGAGGATTTTGACGCGCATGTGCCGTCGATATTGGGTTTTCATCGTCGCTATATGGTCAGCAACAAGGTTACGCGCCTGTGGGCAAATGCCGTGCGCGAGCTTGATGTTGAAATGGTTGTGCCACAGCATGGCAAGGCGTTTGTTGGGCGTGAGACCATCGACAAGTTTTTAAATTGGATTGGTGATTTGCCGTGCGGCATTGATTACTTGAGCCAAGCCAACTACAATTACAAAGCATTGGTTGAGCAAACCTTACAAAACTCCGTCGCTTCATAGGCTTTGGTGACGTTTTGCCAAGCAACAGCCAATGCCACCACCATGAGGAATTGCATTGGCTGCTATGCCCTTAACCGCCGCCCACTTGCCAAATTTTGATGCCTGCGCCACCGACTATGACGCGCTCACGCCGATTCAGTCGCAAGCTGCTGTTCAGCTAGCGCGGCAAATAGCGGTACACGCATCAACCAATCAAACGGTTTTACCCAAACAAACGTTGCCAAATTGCTGGCTGGATGTCGGCTGTGGCACAGGCAAGCTGAGCGCGGCGGTGTTGGCGCAATGTGGCAAGCAGTTGGCGCAATCAAATTTAACCCAGCTGTGCGGCGTGGACAATGCCCCTGCCATGCTAAGCCAGTGGCAGACGCGCTGCACAGCGTGGCTACAAGCCCAGCAGTTATCAGCGGCTATTTGCCAGCCATGGTGTGCCGATATGGCGGCGTTGCCTTTTGCTGACGGCGCTATGACGCTGACGTTTTCTGGCTTTGCGCTGCACTGGGCAGATCCACAGGTGTTAGCCGAGCTTATGCGCGTGACGGCAACGGGCGGCCAAATGCATGTCGCTGTGCCGGTTGCAGGGTCGTTGGGGGCGGTGCAAGCACGTTTTGCCAAGTTGCCGATTTTTCCGTTTTTACCGACCACGCATTGGCAAGCGGCATTGGATGCGCAGCTGCAAAGACGCGGTGGGCGGTTGCTGTATGCCGATACGGTGAGATTTTGCCAACCGTTTGATAATTTGGCAGCCTTGTTGCGTAATTTAAAAAACATGGGTGGGGCGGTGCGCACGGGGCGGCAATTGCCTGTGGCGACGCTGCGCCATTATCTTGCCGATACGCGCCCTGTCACATTGGATTATCAGGTGTGGTTGGCAGGCGTGGCGGTGTAGTCTGAGGTTGATGTTGTCTTGGTGGCGTACCGTCGTCACGCGAGTGCGCTTGTTTGTTCAATCGAACATTTGCGTTGCGTTGTATTTTTTTCTTGGGTCAAAAAAACTATAATAAATCCGTTTGTCCATCAGCAGTTAAAGAACCCTGAGCCATGACCACCGCCGCTTTCTCCAATAAATCCAAACTCTACGCTTACTGGCAATTGCTACGCTTTGATCGTCCTGTTGGCATTGAGCTCGTGCTGTGGTCGGCATTGTGGGCGGTGTTTTTGGCGGCGGCAGGGTTTGGCCAGTTGCCTGCGTGGCATATCGTGGTGGTGTTCGCCCTTGGGGCGACACTGATGCGCGCGGCAGGCTGTGCGATTAATGATTTTGCTGACCGCAAGGTCGATGGGCAGGTGGCGCGTACCAAACACCGTCCACTTGCCGATGGGCGGCTGACGGGGCGTGAGGCAGTGGCGGCGTTTGTCGTGTTGTCGCTGGTCAGTGCACTGCTGCTGGTGTTTTTGCCTGTGGCGGTGGTGTGGTGGGCGCTGGGCGCGGTTGTCTTGGCGTTTATTTATCCGTTTATGAAACGCTACACGCACTTGCCGCAGGTGTTTTTGGCGGCGGCGTTTGGCTGGGCCATTCCGATGGCGTATGTTGCGGTGTCCAATGCGGTCATAGGGCAGACAATGGTGGATGGCTGGTGCTGGTTGCTGTTTGCAGGCTATATGTGCTGGACGGTGGCGTATGATACGCAGTATGCAATGGCAGACCGTGAGGATGATTTAAAAATCGGTGTCAAATCCACGGCGATTTTGTTTGGCAAATATGACGTTGCCATCATTAGCCTGTTGCAAGTGGTATTTGTGGCAAGTTTGGCAGGCGTGTTTGGGCATTATTTTGGCGGCGCGTCGGTGCTGCTGCTTATACCGCTGATTGGTATGTTTTATCGCCAAAACAAAAAATGCCTGACGTATAACCGCGCACTGTGTACCGAGGCGTTTTTGGATAATGTGTGGGTTGGGCGGTATGTGTTCGTCTGTATCGTGGTGCTTGCGGTTTGGCAATTTGCTTTTTCGGGGGTGTCGTCAATTTAACTTTGCATGAACAACCGTACAGACTATAATGAAACCTAACATCGGTGTAGATTTGCCCTCTGCCACAGTCCTTTGACGGCGCTTAGCGTTTTTTTAACCTTATGCTTCGTTAGCGTTTAGGGCTAAAATCATGAGAATTTGGGTTTTTTTAAATTACAGACACGCTGTGGTGTCAAATCTGGTGTCAAATTAAGTTAAATTGTACCAAACCAAGTCAGCTTACAAGCGCAAGATTTAGGCAAACCACAACCGCACAGGCATCGGCAAACCCGATTGATTGACCAAGTCAGCGTTTTGCCACACCAACAGCCGCCGCGCAAACAGATTGACCACCAGCGGCAATAGCTGATACTCCAAGCCATGCACGCGCTGTTGTAGCTGCTCAGCGTTGTCGTGCGGCGCGATGGGTGTGACTGCCTGCGCAATCACCGCGCCTGCATCAAGCTCACTGGTCACCATGTGTACACTACAGCCGTGCAGCCGCTCGCCTGTTTGTAGCACGCGTTGGTGGGTATTTACGCCTTTGTAGGCAGGTAGCAAAGAGGGGTGTAGGTTAATCATTGGCGCGTTCAGCGTTTGGCTGACCCCATCAATGAATAACGGTGTTAAAATCCGCATAAAACCTGCCAATACCACCAAATCAGGCTGCCAATCGCCTAAAACCGCAAGCGCGCGTTGCTCAAAGCCGACACGGGTGTATTTTTTGCCGTTGTCGTCGCGGTCGATGATGGCGGTTTGGATATGTGTTTGGTGCTGGGCATTGATCAGGCGCACCCGCTCAAGCGCGTAAGCATCGGCTTTGTTGCTAATCACGCCCACCAACGCAATCGGCAGCGCACCGGCTAGCATTTGGTCAATCAGCACCTGTAAATTACTGCCATTGCCTGAGACTAAGACGGCGACTTTCAATGGTGGGATATGCGGCATTTAATCAACTCAATCGGGTGGGATTTGGTGGTGTCATCAACCGTAACCGTTCGCGGTGTGAGGCGTTGGGCTAGGGCTTGTGACACGCGCAGATGGTCAAATGGGTCTTGGCAGATGGTGACAAGTTTTGTTGGTATATGGCAGTCATGGATGACACACTGCCACATAGCCTGCTGGTGTTGCAAACGCTTTAAAGTAAGCGCCAATAAATCATGAGCCATAGTTTTCAATGACGAATTTTACTTGACTAAAACCATGTCTTTGACAATAGCGTCTTTGGCCAAATCTTAGCGATACGTCACCGCATCATCCGCTCGCGCCACAATCGTACCCAGTAGCCATGCGGTTTCGCCATTGTTTTGCAGCACTTGCAAGGCGTGATCAGCGTGCTCAGCAGGCACAAGGATGACAAACCCCACACCACAGTTAAACGTGCGGTACATCTCGCTTGGCTCAATGTTGCCACGGGTTTGCAGCCAATCAAACACGGCAGGTAGCGTCCAGCTTTGCGTGTCAATGCTTGCTGCCAAATCGTCGGGCAGCACGCGCGGTAGGTTTTCGGTCAAGCCGCCGCCTGTGATATGGGCCATCGCATGGAGGTTGGCATTGCCTAAGGCTTGTTGTAAGGCTTGGATGGCTTTGACGTAGATTTTGGTGGGTGCCATCAATACGTCTTTTAGCGGCTTGCCGTCTAGCTGTTCGCTTGCGACATCCACGCCGCTGACCTCGATGACTTTGCGCACCAATGAGTAGCCGTTGGAGTGCACGCCGCTTGAGGCAAGCCCGATGAGTACATCGCCTTGCTGGACATTTTTGCCCGTGATGACTTCAGCCTCTTCGACAACACCCACGCAAAAACCTGCCAAATCGTAGTCGTCATCTTGGTACATACCGGGCATTTCAGCGGTCTCACCACCAATCAAGGCGCAGTTTGCCAAGCGGCAGCCCTCGCCAATCCCAGCAATGACGGTGGCCGCGGTATCAACATCCAGCTTGCCTGTGGCGTAATAATCCAAGAAAAACAGCGGCTCAGCCCCACACACCAACAAATCATTGACGCACATCGCGACCAAATCTTGCCCGATGGTGTCGTGCTGGTTGAGCTGCAAGGCTAGCTTGAGCTTGGTGCCCACGCCGTCAGTCCCTGATACCAGCAAGGGCGATTGGTAGCCTGTTGGAATGCGGCACAGTGCACCAAAACCGCCCAAACCGCCGACGACTTCGGGGCGGCTGGTGGCTTTGGCAACGGATTTAATGCGTTGTACCAGAGCGTCGCCTGCGTCGATATCAACACCTGCGTCTTTGTAGCTTAGTGAAGTGGGGGCAGAATTTGGCGTGTTGTGCGATTGGGTCATGGCAGGCTCGGATGGTTGGGTTGATGACAATAACCAAGAAAACTGACGGTGGGTGTAGGCCGCCGCGTAACACAACGTGCGCTTGTGCTACAAAGCCCATACGTTTGGGCAAGCCCTACTACAAATGGCTAACACGGCGTTACGCTACCTAAAAAAATTGTTTATCACTTAACAAAAAAATCAGTACAATAGCGCAAGTTTTTGCGGTGATATCTGACGGTTTTTGTCAAGCTTGCATGAGTTTGGTGCCGCGCCTTGTCAGTGCTGCGCTGGCACTGCGATGATAGCTGGCTGTGATAACGCGAATAACGCTGTTGGGCACGGTCAATCTTTGCGGCATTATACCCAAGTTCATGGCAAAATACCAACCTTATGCCCCGTACGCGGCAGGTTTTAGCCACGTGCCTTGCGGTTTATTTATCTGTTGTTCATCTGCCAAGGGGAGCTTATGCACACTCACTACCGTTTTTCCCAAGATCCGTTTTTTAAGCGCCTGTTTTATTTGGCGGCGATTGTTGTTGCAGGCTATGTGGTCTATCAACTCCAAACAGTGATTATGCCGTTTGTCGTGGCGTTCATATTGGCGTATTTGTTCAATCCTTTAGTACGCGTGTTACAAAATACGCTGCATTTACGTCGCTGGCTGGCGATTGTGTTGGTGTATTTGGGCGTGATTGGCGCTACGGTGGGCTTGTTGTGGTGGCTGTTGCCGATTGTTTGGGAGCAGCTACTGACGATTTGGGATTTTGTGCCCAAGGCAGTGACTTATTACAACCAAACCATACGCGGCTGGGTGTCTAGCAACACACCGCTGCGCTTGCCTGTGTTTCAGATGAAAGACATGTCGCGCGGCGTGCTTAGCTATTTGCAAAACAACTACAATTTTTCTGACGCAAGCTCACTGGCACTGAGCGTGTATAGCTCCAGCATGAGTGTGATTAATATCGCTGGGCTTGCCGTGCTGGTGCCGATTTTGATGTTTTACTTTTTGTATAACTGGGATGAGCGTTTGCTAGAATGGCAACACGCCATTCCAAACCGCTATTTGGGCAGCGTCTATACCATCGCCACCGAAAGCGACGAAGCGTTGATGTCGTTTGTCAAAGGGCAGCTGTTGGTGATGATTTTATTGGGCATAGTGTATGCCGTGCAGTTACAGATGATTGGCTTAAAGGTCGGTTTGCTGATTGGCATGGTGGCAGGCTTGGCAAGTTTTGTGCCGTATTTGGGCTTTGCGCTTGGGTTTGTCGCCTCGATTGCGGCAGGGATTTTTCAATTTGGCTTTGACTGGGTGCATATGGCGCTGATTGTCGGTGCGTTTATGGTGGGACAAATGGTTGAAGGCTATATTTTGCAGCCTTTGCTACTGGGTGATAAAATCGGGCTGTCGCCGATTTGGGTGATGTTTGCCGTACTGGCAGGCGCGGGGCTGTTTGGTTTTGCTGGTATGTTGGTTGCCTTGCCTGTTGCCGCCGTGCTCAACGTGTTTGCCCGTCATGCCTACATGGCGTATCGCAACAGCGAATTTTATCAAGGCAACCGCCAAATTCCGCTGTTTGAACAGCAGACCTTGGAGCAAGCCAAACGTGAGCAGCGTATCAAAGCGGCTGATGAAGCCGCTGCCAAGAAAAAAGGTGGCTGGCTCAATAAGCTCAACATCTTTAGTAGCAAAGATAGCTGATTTATCACCGCGCCCAAGGTGGCGGCACAGAACGACACAGACGGCGCAGCCATCCTAACAGCCGCTGCGCCTGTTTGTGCCAAATTTGTGTTAAAATAACGGTTTGTCCTCACGGGCAAGCCGTTTTTGTTTATCAAACCGCCTAAACGCTTAACAAAAGGTCGCCGATGTCTGAACTTGTCACCGATTTGTCGTTGTCTGCCCTCTCTACCCCACCATCTGCCCAATACGATGGGCTAAATTCTGCGCGCTTTCGCAAGCTGCAAAAAAAGCTGCGCAAATTGGTGTCGTGGGCGATTCGTGACTACAACATGATTGAAGATGGCGATATCGTCATGGTGTGTATCTCAGGGGGCAAAGATAGCTACACTTTGCTAGATATCTTGTTGTTTTTAAAGAAAATTGCACCGATTCACTTTGACGTGGTTGCGGTCAATCTTGACCAAAAACAGCCAAATTTTCCTGCCGATGTGTTGCCCAACTACCTCAATGAGCACGGCATCCCGTACTATATTTTGGAAAAAGACACCTACAGCATCGTCAAAAGTCTAGTGCCTGAAGGCAAAACGTACTGCTCGGCGTGTTCGCGGCTGCGTCGCGGCTCACTGTACGGCTTTGCCAAGCAAATCGGTGCAACCAAAGTCGCGTTAGGCCACCACCGTGATGACATCATGGCGACGTTTTTTTTAAATTTATTTCATGGCGGTAGCCTCAAAGCCATGCCACCTAAGCTACTGTCAGACGACGGGCAAAACGTCTTGATTCGCCCGTTGGCGTATGTTGAGGAAAAAGACATCATCAAATACGCGCGCTACAAGCAGTTCCCGATTATCCCATGTAACCTGTGTGGCAGCCAAGAAAACCTACAGCGCGCGGCAATCAACAGCATGCTGCGCGACTGGGATACGCAATTTCCCAAGCGGTTGGATTCGATTTTTGCCGCCTTGCAAAACGTCGCACCGTCGCAACTGGCCGACCGTGCGCTGTTTGATTTTGAGCATTTGACATTGGCGCGCGACAATACCATACGCGCGTTTGAAGGTGAGCACATTCAAGCAGGGCAGATTACGCCAGATTTGCAGCAAAAAGGTGTGCCCATCGCGCCTGCCGTGCAAACCTTTGACCCAAACACCAAGAACAACACGCCAAAGACGGTCAAAATCCCGACGATTAACCCGTTGATTTAAGGCGGTATTAGCTGAGCGCTAATTCTGCACTGACAGGCAAATGGTCAGACAGCACCGACCACGGCAAGCCCCGATGCACCCATGCGCGGCGCACCGTGAGGTTACGCACAAAAATCCTGTCCAAGCTTAGCACAGGCAGCGCAGCAGGAAACGTCGGCAATAGCCGCCCATGCGTTGCCAACAATGCCTCTTGCATACCGAGCGCCTCACCCAGCCGCCCATCTGAGCGTTTGCGCCAATCATTAAAGTCACCTGCCAAAATCAGCGGCTGCGCAGGGTCAATATCAGCAAGCACATACTGCGCAATCGCGTCGTATTGCTTAAAGCGGTCATTTTCTAGTAAGTTTAAATGCGCGCATAGCACCACAATCGGCACATCCCAGCCCGTGGGCGTGACCTCACAATGCAGCACGCCGCGTTGCTCCAAGCGATTGACCGTGATATTGACGTTGTGCTTGGGGTCAAGCGGATGGCGGCTTAGCACCGCATTGCCATGATGCCCGTGGCGGTATTCCGCGTTTTTGCCGTAGCTGTGCTGGTATTGCAAGAACTCGCCAAACAATTCATGTTGTGATTGGTCAGGAAATTCATTGAACTTCAGCACGCGCTTGAGATTTTGCCCCTGCACCTCTTGCAAGCACAAAATATCGGGATTGACCGCACGCAGCGCGTCAGCGATACCTTGCACTTTAACCAAGCGGTTTAGCGGTGACATGCCTTTGTGGATGTTATAAGTGGTGACGGTGATGGGGGCAACAGATGAGTCTATGTGTTGGCTGGGCATGAGGGTGGCTCTGATTAAGCTAAATTCGGTTATTGTAGCGGTTTTCGGGCGGATTTGGAAAAGGCGATTGCAATTTGTGCTAAATTAACCGCCATTTGCCTCTACACGCGCCGCCAATAAAAACACCCACCAAACTGTCGGTGGGTGCTTGATTTGGATGCCATTTAGGCACAGTATAGCAATATAAGAGCATTAGCGCCTAAACGGCCGATGATTAAATCATCCCAATCAGTAACGCGTAATCAATACGATAGGCGCGTGGTCATCCATACGGTCAGCCGGCATGAACACCACAGTCGCGCCGTTTTGGTTGGCAAGGTCAATGATTTCACCCACCGCATCATCGGTGACATTGGGTGAGTTCTCATCCGCTGTATCCACCACTTGTAGCGTTTGTGCGGCTTCATCAATACGTGCAGGCACGCGGTAGCCTGTGGTTACCAACAACGTTTGGGCATTGCCTGCAAAAACGGCGCGGTAGATTTCTTGTAAATCCGTGCGCACCATGTTCTCATTGCGTGCTTTTTCTAGCTCGCCTGTGGCAGCGGTGTAGCGCGTTTCGCGTTGCGCCTCAACCAACGCTTGTACCGCATCGATAAATGCTTGTGGATTGGCATCATCCATGTGGTCGATGTTGTCGATTTTACCTGCAATGATTGAAGGGTTATCGCAAACTTGCTCATACACGCCAAGGTTTTGGCTGTCTGCCATGACGAACACTGGTTTGGGCGCAATCCCGTGGATTTCTTGCATACTTTTGTCCACGCGATTAAAAAATTCTTTTAGGTACTTGTCATCGTCTGATGAGCCTGTACGGTCTGCCTTGCTGTTGGTTGGCAAGGTGGTATTGTGGATGGGAAAAGGGATGTTTCTCATAGCCTGCTGGCGCGCGCTGCCTTCTTTGATTTCTTTGACCAAACGCGCATCAATACCTTCAATCAAACGCGCAGAGTCACTGGTAACCACCAGCACATAGTAGTTCAATGATTGTGATAGGTTACGCATTAGGTCACGGGTAGCAAATTTATGACCAACGATGACGCGCTCAGGGGTATCAAACGGCAGGCGCAGCACCTGTGCATCGTCTGGGGTGGCAAAAATCGCCAAGGTATCAAGGTTGTAATTGTGGTCAATATCCGCAACTTGCGCCCCAATCGCGTCTAAAATCGCTTGGGCAGTGCGTTTGTCGTATTCCTCGCTGACGCGTTCTTCTGCCACTTTAAGTTGATTTTTTAGCGCGATCGGGTCTTGGTCGTTGTCTGGAAAAGTTCGGTGTGTTGGCACAAAAATACTAACCGCAGGGTTGCCCTGTGCTTGACGCAGTTGTTGTAGCGTGCCTTGCAAATCATCTACCATAAAATCTGCCATGGTTGTTCTCCTTATGTAAACTTAAAAAATTAAAAAAATAGGCGTATCTTACTCTCTTACTCGCTCTCTTACTCGCGTTTTATAATAAAAGTCCTATGATAAAAAATATTTAATTAATCAACCTGTTAAGATTTATTATAACCACAGTTTGATCGCAGGGGCATGAAGGTCATGGTAAGCGTTGATGGGCTTTATGTAAGCGTATCGCCTGAATTTATTTAAGAGTAAATTTTTGTTTAATAATTAGCCGTATTGGGTAAAGATGGACGACTTGTAAATCACGCTTTTGATACCATTTAACAGCCAAGTTTTGTGGTGCAACATCAACCAGCGTTTTAAATGGGGGATAATATGCGTTATCAGTCCAATCAGACCAAACGGCAATTTTTGGCAGGTGTCGCCTGTCCTAATTGTAGCGAGGTCGATAAAGTCGTGCAGGTGCGCGTATTTAGTCCCGTGTCTGATGAATACATCGAATGCACGGCGTGCGGGCATCAAGAACGCCGCCCAACGCGTGAGGATTTGGCAACCATCAAACAAGCTGACAACATTGACGCGACAGGTGTGGGTGTGGTGCGTTTTAAATCTTAATTGTTTTAAAAGTTTTTGCTTAATAGTGCTTATTGTAGGGTGCTCAGCGTAACTTAGGTAGATGCCGCTTATCTTGCAATTACTGCCTTTGCCGTTACGCGTTGTTTGCTTTTTTGTCAAGGTTTGTTATATTAGCTGGCGAGATTAACTTAATGCCCAATTTGCCAAACTTCAGCGAGCTTGTTGCCAAACTTCAGCGAGCTTGGCTCAACCCATTAGCCGCCCGTCGCCTTGTGGTCAAATCCTATGAAATGGTTAAAGCAGAAAAAAAAGCCCAATCCGCCCACGCAAATTTTATTGCGTAAAACAAAAGCGGTCAATCAAGCCACAACAGAGGTTGAACAAGGGCTACAGTTTGGACAAAACCCGTCTGCAGCCAAAACTAAACTGGCTAATCGCTCTGTTAAAGCATTATCAACGCCTCAGCTGACGTTGGCTAAACGCCAAAAACCCACCACCGCTACCACGACGCATACGACCCAGACCAGCACACCGCGCAGAGCATTGGCAAAAATTGGCGGCAAGTCAAAGATGCCGTGGCTGTATGTGCTGCCGCTGTTATTGGTTATACCTGCGTTATGGTATTGGCTAAATCGCGCGCCGCAAGCGCCTACCGAGCCTGTGTCTACAGCACCTGCACCCGTCGCCGCACCCAAAGCAAGCGCACCTGCCACATCAACGGCCAGCGCGGTAGCGATGGCACAGGCTGCCCGTGAGGCGGCAACCGCGGACGCATCTACCCAAATGGCGGAACACGTGCCAGAGGTAGCCAATGCAATCCACCTGATTACGCCTGAGGATATCCTCGCCCCTGCGATGCCGCAAGACCCAGCACTTGCCAAAGAAGAGCTTGACCGTCTTGATGAGCAGAGCAGTCAGCTTGCCGAGCAGCAGGCCATGATGAGCGAACAGCTTGACATGATGAATGAATTGAGCAATAAAAAAGCTGAGCGCATTCGCTTGCTTGAGCAGCGCATTGCCGAGCTAGAGCGTGAGCAAGAAGCGAGCAAATCCAGCCCTTAAACGACCCATGCCATGATCCACCTAAATTCTGTTGCCACCTTGTGGCAAGACCGCTACCAAGTGTTGGTATTGCCTGTGCCAACGTCGGGCATATTGCGCCAGCGCGCGTTACTCAAAAGCCAAGCGTTATACCCCAGCCATGCCAGTGCCTACCGCACAGCGTGCCAACGCAGTGAGCTACCGCTAGGCGGTGTGCTGGTGCATGATGTTGAGCGCGATTTGGCAGGCATGGGGGTAGACCCTGCGCTGTCTAAACCCAAATTTATCGTGGATTTGGCGGTGACTGAATTTGCCGAACACGCACCCCATCTGTCCGCGATTGAACAGACCTTGGCGGCATTTGCGCCAACGTTGTACGATTGGGCGCGTTATGATGGCATTCGGCGTGTGGCATTGCTTGCCAGCGATGAGGTGATGTTGCCCACGGCGACAACATTTGAAGATGCGGTTTTACCCTTGCTAAAAAAATACTTGCAGCCAACGCGCGCGCTGAATTTGTGGGTGTATCGCTAAGCGTTGGCTTATCACAGCGCGCTTTGTTAAAGGTTTCACCCAAAAAAAACCAGCCACATTTGGACTGGTTTTTTTTTGGATGTTTAAACAAGCATTATTGCGCACTGCTTGCATCCACCAAAGGGCTTTGATCCACGCCGCGCATGGTTAGTTTGATGCGCCCACGGTTGTCCACGTCTTGTACCAACACATTGACGATCTGACCTTCTTTGAGCACGTCGCTGACGTTGTCGATGCGCTCATCTGAGATTTGCGAGATATGCACCAGACCGTCAGTGTTGGGTAATACGGTGACAAACGCGCCAAACTCTGCCAATCGCGCCACTTTACCGCTGTAGATTTTACCAACTTCAACTTCAGCGGTGATGGCTTCAATTTTGGCAATTGCGGCACGGGTAGAGGCTTTGTTTTCACCAAAAATGCGAATCGTGCCGTTGTCATCGATATCAATCACCGCGCCCGTCTCTTCGGTGATTTGGCGGATGGTCGCACCCCCTTTACCAATCACGTCACGGATTTTGTCTGGGTCAATATCAATCACCGCAAAGTTTGGCGCGTGGGCGTTGATTTCTTTGCGGCTGGCTGCCAAGACTTCATTCATCGCATTTAGGATATGAATTCGACCGGCATGCGCTTGGTGCAAGGCTTGTTCCATGATATCGGCGGTGATACCTTCGATTTTGATATCCATCTGTAGCGCGGTCACACCGTTGGCCGAACCTGCCACTTTAAAATCCATATCGCCCAGGTGGTCTTCATCGCCCAAGATGTCTGACAACACGGCAAAGCGTTCACCTTCTTTGACCAGACCCATGGCAATGCCTGCCACAGGGGCTTTTAGCGGTACGCCTGCGTCCATCAATGACAAACTTGCCCCACACACCGATGCCATCGAGGATGAGCCGTTGGATTCGGTGATATCTGACACCACACGGATAACATACGGGAAGCGCTCACTGTCAGGCAACACGGCTTGCACACCACGCCGCGCTAGGCGACCATGCCCGATTTCACGGCGTTTAGGGCCGCTGTCGCGTCCTGTTTCACCGACAGAGTAACTGGGGAAATTATAATGCAACATAAAGTGGTCTTGCTTGGTGCCTGCCAAGGTGTCAATCAAATTGACGTCACGGGTATTGCCCAAGGTTGTGGTCACCAAAGCTTGCGTCTCACCACGGGTGAACAGGGCTGAGCCGTGCGTATAGGGCAACACACCCACTTGGATGTCAAGCGCGCGCACAGTTTGCAAGTCACGCCCGTCAATACGCGGCTTACCCGATAGGATGTTGTCACGGACCGTGCGGTATTTAAGCGTCTCATACAATTCGCCGATTTGCTTGACGTTTGCGTCATAATCCGCGCTTTGTGCATCACCTGCCAACGCGGTAATGGCTGCTTGCTCAATCTCTGCCAAGCGCGTATAACGCTCTTGTTTGTGGCTGATGGTATATGCCTGTGAAATCGCTTCAGAAAACTGGTCTTGCAGTTGTTGTTGCAACGCGGCATTGACCGCAGGCGCTTCAAAAGGGGTTTTTTGTACGCCAACAGCGGCGGCAAATTCATTGATGGCATCAATCACCACTTGCTGCTGCTGATGACCGTATAGCACCGCGCCCAGCATTTGGTCTTCGCTTAATTCTTTGGCTTCTGATTCAACCATCAACACAGCCGACTTAGTACCTGCCACCACCAAATCCAACGCGCTTTGTTTAAGCTCTTCATGGCTTGGGTTTAAGACATACGCATCATCAATCAAACCCACACGCGCCGCGCCAATCGGGCCACCAAACGGCGCTTGAGAAATCGCCAACGCTGCTGATGTGCCAATCATCGCCGCGATATCGGCATCATGCTGCTTGTCTGATGACAGCACGGTGGCGGTGACTTGAATTTCGTTGTAATAACCTTCGGGGAACAGCGGACGAATCGGGCGGTCAATCAGACGTGAGGTGAGCGTCTCATGTTCGCTCGGGCGACCTTCGCGCTTGCCATAGCCGCCGGGGATTTTACCTGCGGCGTACATTTTTTCTTGATAATTGACGGTCAAAGGAAAAAAAGACTGCCCCGGTGCGGCTTCATCTTTGACCACCACCGCCACCAACACACTGACGCCGCCCATATGCACCAACACCGAATTGGCCTGACGGGCAATGCGTCCCGTTTCTAGCGTCACCTGCTGGTTGCCGTACTGAAACTCTTTGGTAATCGTATTAAACATAATCATCCTATTTAAAAATTCTAAAACATTCAGCAATCGCTATGCCTCTAATGCTTGCCTTCTGCTGACAAAAACCAAGCATTAGAAGCAGTTTAAACCATTGCTGTGCACCCCAATGAGATGCGCGTGAAGCATTGGTCACCGACGTGGCCAACAGCTGTTTATTTTAACGTGTTTTATATGCAATAACCATTAAAAATTGTCAAGCGTTTGTGCCAATACGCTTAGATAATAAAACTGGCACAATAAAGCCAATAAAAAAGTGACCATCCCAACGGACAGCCACTTTTTATATCAGCGTTTTGGCAACACTTTGGCAAATACACGTGCCAATGCCGAATTAGCGACGCAAGCCCAATGCGCTAATCAAAGACGCGTAGCGATTGGCATCTTTTTTCTTTAAGTAATCAAGTAGCTTACGGCGTGAGTTTACCATACGAATCAAGCCACGGCGGCTGTGGTGGTCGCCTTTGTGGGCTTTGAAGTGAGGTTGCAAGTCATTGATACGAGCCGTTAAAAGCGCGATTTGCACTTCAGGAGAGCCTGTATCGTTTTCAGATTGCTTAAATTTTGCGATGATGTCAGCGCGATCTTGGTTGGTTAGCATAGTCATTCCTAATCAAGAGAAGCGAATGTGATGCAGGCTTACCACGCTTCTCGGGAGTAAACCTGTTTGCCCTGCCACCCAATTTGGCATTGGGCAAAAATAAGGGCGTTATTGTAGCAAAATTTTTATCATAAAAAAACCCCAATCTCAGATTGGGGCTTGTAGCACTGAACCGATTGATAACTTAGGGTGTTTGGTTACCAACAGGCTGTTTTGGCGTATCGCTGTCTAGCGCGCCCAGCTGCGCTTGTGGGGCAGTTACCACTTCATCAAGCGTATCAGGCTCAACTTCAGTGGTGGCAACAGATTCGCGGTTGAGATCAGCGTTCTCAACAAGTTGCTCTGCACGGTTTTGCAGCTCGTTGATGTCCATGGAGGTGGTCGGTTGCATGATAAAATCCTTTTTATTGTTTGCGGGTTGTCCAATCGATCCATTACGCCTTAAGCGCGTTGTCGATGGCGTCAGAAAAGTCTGGGATATCATCGGGTTGGCGGCTGGTGATGATGTTGCCGTCAATCACAACTGACTTATCTTCATAGGTTGCGCCCGCATTTTTCAAATCGATGGCGATGGTTTTGTAGGCGGTCAAACGTTTGCCGTCAGCGATTTTGGTATCCACAAAAATCCAAGGCGCGTGACAAATCGCTGCCACAGGCTTACCACTGTCCACAAATTGTTTGACAAATTGTTGGGCAGATTCTTTAAAACGTAAAGCATCGGCATTTGCGCCACCGCCTGGCAAAACCAGTGCATCATAATCGCTGACATTGGCATCGCCAATCAATAAGTCAGCGGTAAAGTGATCGGCTGGATCAGTGTGGTTAAGACCGCGTACTTGTTTGTTGTCTTGTGTGGTGATAAGTGTGGTTTCGTGACCTTTTTGTTGTAGTAGGTCGCGAGGTTGGGTGTATTCAACTTGTTCAAAATCGGTATCAAGCAAAAATGCAATCTTTGCCATGGTAGTTATCCTTATGATATGTCGTGATAAATTTATTTCAGTAATAAAGTCACTCAGCTGGCTGCTTAAAATCGCATAAATAAAAATTAACAGCCAAGGCTGATTGACTTTTCCGTTATATCATAAGCAATCACGGTGTTTTACAATACGAGTAAAGCGTGACAGTTTGTGTGGGAATATAAAAACTTGCCTAAGATTGTAGCGAGTTGTTAAACAAATGTAGAGCAGGACAGAGAAATCTTACACAATCTGCACCAATTTATTCGGCTGTAAGCGCCCATGACGCGCCAATTCGCCCAGCCCAATAAAAGTAGTGCCGCAATATAACCGCACGGTTTGTGGGCTATCGGCAGTATTTGGCTGGTTAAAAATTTTTGCAAACTGGCTGCGTTGGGCGTTTAGATTCAGCCGTTGCCCGTGGCGTACACGCGCAGTCTGCTCGGCATCAAGCGTTAAGACGGGTAAGGCCGTGACACAGGCATCAACGGGCAGCAATTTGGCGCAGCGCTCAGCCAAGCTCAATGCTTCAAAATCTGCCAATGTGATGGCATGGTCTAGGCGAAAGTTGCCTGTTGCTGTGCGTCGCAGGGCAGTCAAATGCCCCAACGTGCCCAACGCGCGCGCGATGTCTTCACCCAGCACGCGCACATACGTGCCCTTTGAACACGTCACGGTTAGGGTTAAGGTGTCAGCGGTGGGCGCGTGCAACGCAAGGGCATCAATCGTAATCGCCCGTGGCGTGCGCTCGACTTCAATACCTTGGCGGGCAAGTTCGTACAGTTTTTTGCCGTCTTGCTTGAGCGCGGCATACATCGGCGGCGTCTGCAGCTGTTCACCACAAAACTTAGCCGCCAGTGCTGTCAAATCGATTTGCGACCAATCGGGTAGGGCAGCGCGCTGGATCACTTGTCCATCCGCGTCACCCGTGTCAGTCTGCGCGCCGAGTTGGATAGTCGCTTGGTAGGATTTGACCGCAGTAAGCTGATAATGGCTAAACTTCGTCGCCTCACCCAAGCAAATTGGTAATAGACCTGTCGCCATGGGGTCAAGCGTGCCCGTATGCCCTGCCTTACGGCTGTCATGACTGGGAGACTTAAGCAACCATTTAACACGGCTGACCGCCTGCTGTGAGGTCATGCCTTGCGGTTTATCCAGCAGTAACACACCGTTTACGGGCGTTTTTTGGGCATTTAAAGCAGTTTGCACCATGTAGCAACACTCATGACTCATCGGATGTTTGGTTTTGCTCGCTGCTTTGTACCGCCTGTGATATCAAGTTGAGCATGTGGTTGGTGTTGGCGGTCACTTCATCGTAATGAAAACGCAAGCGCGGTGTGGTGCGGGTTTTTAGGATATGGCTAAGCTCTGTGCGCAAAAATCCTGCGGCATTGTTGAGCACGGCAAGGCTTTCTTGATGAAAATCTTTTGCCATCGCATCGCTCATATCGCGTTCCATCACAGTGACATAAATATCGGCGTAGCCTAAGTCGGGGCTGATTTTTACCCCCGAAATGGTCACAAGGCCTGTCAGCCGTGGGTCGTTGATTTCATCACGAATCAACACGGCAAGCTCACGCTGGATTTGGTCGGCAAGGCGTTGTAGGCGTTGGTTCATGGTATCATCCTTATGATAGATTTGGTGAATTGACTTAAAAACAGCATGACATCGCTAAATAGTGTAACCAAATTTGCCGCGTTAGACTGTAGCGTAACGTAAGCCAATGCTTGATTAGATAAAAACGCATCATAAAAAACAAAACGGTTTAAACCAATACCAGCGTTTAAACCGTCGTATAGTTGGGCTAAAAAGGCTTATAGGGTGCGTTGAACCTCGTGGATTTCAAACACCTCGATTAAGTCACCGACTTGTACCTCATAACCTTTGACCGCCAGACCACATTCCATGCCTGCGCGCACTTCTGTCACGTCATCTTTAAAGCGGCGCAAGGACTGTAATTGCCCCGTGAAGATGACTTGGTTGTCACGCAAGACGCGAATTGGCTTGTTGCGGATAATTGTGCCTTCGGTCACCATACAACCTGCGGCCGCCCCAAAGCGGCTAGAGTGGAACACTTCACGCACCTCAGCAATGCCCAAAATCTGCTCACGATGCTCAGGCGCAAGTAAACCACTCATTGCTGCCTTGACATCATCAATCAAGCCATAAATCACACTGTAGTAGCGAATATCGATACCTGCCTCATCGGCTTTGCGCTTGGCTGCACTGTCCGCGCGTACGTTAAAGCCCAGTAGTACCGCTTCGCTGGACTCTGCCAGCACCACGTCAGATTCAGAGATAGGGCCGACACCTGATGAAATCACTTTAACCTTGACTTCATCGGTCGAAAGCTCATCAAGCGCGGCTAGTAAGGCTTCAAGCGAACCGCGCACATCAGTTTTCAAAATGAGATTGACGCTTGGTAGCTTGGCCTCGCTCATTTGGTCAAACAAGTTTTCTAGGCGCATTTTGGCTTGGCGTTCTAGTACGCGCTCACGCTCACGCACGGCGCGGTAGTCGGCAACTTCACGCGCGCGTTTTTCATCACTCACGACCAAAAACTCACTGCCTGCCGCTGGCGTGTCGGGCAAGCCCAAAATCTCAACAGGAATTGAAGGCCCTGCGGATTTGACTTTTTTGCCGTTTTCATCGGTCATTGCGCGCACACGGCCATAAAACTCACCTGCCAAGACCAAGTCGCCTTGGTTGAGTGTGCCTTGTTGAACCAACAGGCTAACCACCGCACCGCGGCCGCGTTCAAGACGTGACTCGATGACCACCCCTTGTGCCGCACCATCTGTGGGCGCTTCAAGCTCCATGACCTCAGCTTGTAGCTCGATGGTTTCAAGCAAGTCGTCAATGCCTTCACCTGTCAAAGCCGACACACGCACCACTGGCGTATCACCGCCCCATTCTTCGGGCACGACTTCTTTGGTGGTCAGTTCGTTGAGCACGCGATCGGGGTCAGCACTGTCTTTGTCGATTTTGTTAATCGCGACAATCAGTGGCGTACCTGCGGCGCGCGCATGGTCGATGGCTTCGGCGGTTTGTGGCATCATGCCGTCATCGGCTGCCACCACCAACACGACGATATCGGTAGCCTTAGCACCGCGTGAACGCATGGCCGTAAAAGCTGCGTGCCCTGGGGTATCCAAAAAGGTAATCACGCCGCGGTCGGTCTGCACGTGGTACGCACCGATGTGCTGGGTGATGCCACCTGCCTCACCTGAGGCAACCTTGGTTGAGCGGATTTTATCCAGTAACGATGTCTTACCGTGATCAACGTGACCCATGATGGTAACAACAGGCGGGCGTTTTTGTACATTGCTGCTGCGCTCATCAACGGCTTCACGCAAGGAGTCTTCCACCTGTGTTGAGCTCACCAAGATTGGGTTGTGTCCCATTTCTTCCACCAACAAGGCGGCCGTTTCTTGGTCGATGGCTTCATTCTCGCGCACCAATTCGCCCATTTTCATCAAGGTTTTGACCACTTCGCGCGCTTTAATTGCCATTTTTTGCGCCAAGTCAGAGACAACGATACTCTCACCAATCTCAACATCATGCACAATGCGATCAACAGGTTTTTCAAACTTGTGACGGTTGGCTTGGGATGATTTAAGCGCGCGGCTACGGTTTCTGACTTCATTTTCACCGTCTTCATCACGGCGGCGACGGCGGTTGCGGTTGGCATTGCCTGAGCTACCGCGTTTGATTTCACGGCGTTCTTGCTCAAATGAATCCTCAAGCGCAGCACCGACCAAGCCTTCTGCCAACGGCTCGTCTTTACGCACCACGGCCGTGGTGGCTACCTCACTGTCCGCGTATTTGCTGGCCATTTGGCGCATTTGCTCAAGCGTGCGTTGCTGCGCCGCTTCAGCAGCCTTGCGGCGGTTTTCTTGCTCGATGTCGCGCAGGCGCTGCTCTTCGGCTTCACGGGCGCGGCGCTCGGCATCGGTTTCTTTTTTCGCAGCAGGCTTGTTGGCCGTAGCGGCTTTTTTGGCAGGTTTTTTAACCACGATGACTTCAGTCACCACGCTGTTGCCTTTTTTGACCACCACGCTGGTTGATTCGATGCCCGATTTTTGCGTGTCGCCTGCGTTGGCACGCATGGCGGCAAGGGTGGCTTGCTGACGTGCTTCGGCTTCGCGCTGTGCTTGTTCTTTGGCCGCTTTTTCTGCGGCGGCTTTTTCGGCCGCAAGACGGGCTTTTTCTGCGGCGACTTTTTCGGCCGCAAGACGGGCTTTTTCTGCGGCGGCTTTTTCTGCCGCTTCTTTGGCGGCCTGCTCGCGCGCGGCTAGCTCTTCTGCGATTTTTTGTGGGTCAGGCTTGTCAAAGACCATTTTTTTACGAACTTCAACATTGACGTTTTTGGCTCTGCCTGATGTGCCCGTCACTTTAGCGGTGGAGGTGGTTTTGCTTTTTAGGCTGATACGGGATTTGTTTTTTTGCCCGTGGCTTTGCTGCAAAAACGCAACCAGCTGCTCTTGTTCGTGTTCGGTGACGATGTCGTCGTCGCCACGCGCAGACAGCCCCGCACTGACAAGTTGCTGCTTGATGATGTCAGTGGTGGTTTTGGAAGCGGCTGCCAGTTGTTTGACGGTTTTATCTGCCATTCATTCACCTTTATTTTTAAATGTGTTAAGCGCGGTTAAGCGGATAGGTTAGTGCTAAGCGTGGTTTATGGTCATACGTCAAATTTAGTCAAACCACGTTTCACGGGCTTTCATGATGAGCTCGCCCGCGGTTGTTTCATCCAAACCGTCGATATCTTGTAAATCAAAAATTGCTTGTTCGGCCAAATCATCCACTGTGATGACATCGCGCGCGGCAAGCTGATACGCCCATGCCGGGGTCATGCCTTCGAGTGCCAACAATTCGGCGCTTGGTTCTTTGATGTTTTGCTGTTTTTGCAATTCATCGGCAATGACGGCTTCTTTGGCGCGTTCTTGAATTGCGTCAATCGCATCATCGTCTAGCCCGTCGATGTCATAAAACGTTTCGGCAGGTACATACGCCACTTCTTCAAGCGTTGTAAAGCCGATATCCACCAATGCCTGTGCCAGGTCTTCATCGACTTCCAAACGATTATAGAACAAATCGCGGTACGCTTTGGTTTCGTTCTCAATCTGTGCGTTGTACTCGTCTTCAAGCAGCATATTAAGACGATAGCCTGTTAGCTCAGAGGCTAGGCGCACGTTTTGCCCTTGTGAGCCGATCGCGCGCGCCAGTTGGTCATTGGTGGCAAAAATGATATCCGCCGTTTTGGTGTCTTCATCCAAAATAATGCGGTCTACATCGGCAGGCTCAAGGGCGCTGATGATGTATTGCACAGGGTCATCTGACCACACAACGATATCAACGCGCTCACCTTCAAGTTCTTGTTGCACCGCTTGAATGCGCGTGCCACGCATACCGATACACGCACCGACGGGGTCAATACGATGTTCTTTGGTTTTGACCGACACTTTGGCGCGTAATCCCGGTTGGCGAGCGACGTCTTTGATGTCAATGATTTGCTCGGCAATCTCAGGCACTTCTTTTTGTAGCAGCGCGGTAAGCATTTGTGGCGCGGTGCGTGATAAAACCAATTGTGCACCACGGTTATCACGATTGACTTGGGTCAAAATCGCATTGACACGCGCTTTGGTGCGCAGTGTTTCACGCGGTAAGGTGTTTTCTTTGGGCAAATAGCCTTCGATGTTATCGCCCAAATCAATGATATAGCCATCACGCGCAGGTTTTTTGACCTCACCGACAATCAGCTCACCGATACGTGGCTCAAATGCATCAGCAACCAAGGCACGTTCTGCTTCACGGATTTTTTGAATGATTACTTGTTTGGCTTGGGTGGCAGCAATTCGCCCAAAATCAATCGATTCGATTTGCTCTTCTTTGATATCGCCGATTTGCCATTCATTGGGGTCAAGGTCGCTGATTGCCAGTTGGCAGGCAGGCATTTCGTGGTCTTCATCTGCCACTACAGTCCAATAGCGATAGGTGTCATAATCACCCGTTTTGCGATCAATGTGCACGCGTAGGGCAACCTCGGGCTGCTCACTGTAAATCTTTTTTTTGGTTGAAACTACCAGCGCCTGTTCAATCGCCTCAAAGATATCCTCAGGGCTTAGACCTTTTTCGTTACTGACGGTTTCTACAACCGTTAAAATTTCTCGATTCATATTGTCACCTATTGCCCAATGGCAGGTAGTATGGTCAGGTTTTGACACACTACCCACACAGGATGAAAACTTAAAACCAACAATCGCTTAACAAGCTATTAGTCATCAAAACTATATACCAAATTCGCTTTATCAATATTGTCAAGACGAATGGTATAATCATGCGGATTGGTATGGGGTTCAGCAGTCACGACCAAATCGTGCTCACCGATGCTTTTAAGCGCGCCTGTCACCTTACGGCGTTTATCGCTACCTGTACCAATCGCTTGGATTAAACGCAAGCTTAAAGTTTGCCCGATATAATCGTGCAACTGCTCGGCATAAAAAAAGCTGCGATCAAGCCCTGGTGAAGACACCTCAAGCAAGTATTCACCTGCAATGGGATCATGAACATCAAGTACACCGTTAATTTGGTGTGTGACCGCAGCGCAGTCCTCGATTGTCACTTGCTTGCCTTGTGCTTTGTCCTCAGGCGTTGCCTCGATAAATACGCGCAGCAAGGAGCGCCGCCCTTGCGGCACAAACTCAATACCCCACAACGCAACATCACAAGCGGTCACCGCAGGCTCAATCATTTGCGTCAATTCCGCAACTTTGCTTGATAACTTCATAGCTGATAAAATTTAAAATACTGAGAAAAATTAATCTGTGGTGTAGGCAAACTTGCAAAAATCTGTATAAAACGCTGCATTTTACAATCGACAAATACAAAAAAACCCACAATCTGATGGGTGGGCTTCAAAAAAATCCAGCGTCCAACTTGGCTTACGCCAATCTTATATTATACCATCAACCAGTAAAATATAAGCTAAAAGTGGTAGCGGGGGCTGGATTTGAACCAACGACCTTCGGGTTATGAGCCCGACGAGCTACCAGACTGCTCCACCCCGCATCAATTTAGGCTGCCTATTATACGGATATCATTTGGCTTGTCAATACCTTTTGCTAAAAAATTTAGCAAATATCCCATAAATGGCTTGGTGCGATTGGAGGGACTTGAACCCTCACGCGTAAAGCACTACCCCCTCAAGATAGCGTGTCTACCAATTCCACCACAATCGCAAATCAGCTAAGCCTGACCTGTGCCAAGCTTGGTAAGTAGGCGAAGTATTTTAACAAAACTTTGTCAGAATGCAAGCAAAATATGCGGCCTTGCGCAATTAAGGCGCAGGTGTTGGGCGGGTTGGGGCAGCAGGCACGGTCTTGGCAGGTGTCACCCCACTGATATCAAGCGTACGGCTGTCAAGCGCTTGTTGTTTGGCAAATACCGCCAGTGTCAAACTGGTGATGAAAAAAATCGCCGTCAAAATCGCCGTGGTACGGGTCAAAAAGTTTGCCGTGCCTGCCGCACCAAAGACTGTACCCGACGCACCACCGCCAAATGATGCCCCTGCATCCGCGCCTTTGCCATGCTGAATCAAAATCAAACCAATCATGGCAATCGCCACAATGATATGAAGGGCTAAAATTGCATTGTACATACGCTGTTAAACTCGCCGTCGCTTGTGAGGGGTGATAAGATAAAACGCATTATTATAGCCAAAATTTGCCAAAATCGCTAAGCAAATGCTTGGATAATCTGATAAAAACTTGTTGCATCCAGGGACGCACCACCCACCAACACCCCTGCCACATTTTGCGCTTGGGCGAATGCGGCGGCATTGTCAGCTTTGACGCTGCCACCATACAAAATTGGCGTATCGGCTAGGTTTTGGTGGTAGGCGGCTAGCGTAGCCTTGATAAAACCGTGAATGGCGCTGACTTGCTCGGGGCTTGCAACCTGCCCACTGCCAATCGCCCAAACAGGCTCATAAGCAATCAAAAAGCGCGCTGGGGTAGCCGTCTGGTGAGCTTGCTGGACATCGTTTAGCACGGCAAGTTGTTGCGCCAATACACTTTGGGTTTGTCCTGCTTCAAACTGCGCTTGTGTCTCACCCACGCACAGCACCACGCCTAAGCCTGCCTGCTGGGCGTGGGTGATTTTTTGTGCCAAGATGGCATTATTTTCGCCAGCGTATTGGCGGCGTTCAGAATGCCCGATAATCACCCACGCCACGCCAATATCTGCCAACATTTGTGCGGAGATATCGCCTGTAAACGCGCCCATATCGGGGCTATGGGCACAAATATCCTGCGCCGCAAGACCAATCGGAGTGCCCTCAAGTTGTTGTCCAACCTGTGCTAGATGCACAAAACTTGGCGCAACGATAACTTGCATGGCATCTGGGATGGCATGGGCATTTTGCTGCAGTGACCGCGCAAGCTCAGACGCGGCAGATGGGCTGACAGGATGCATTTTCCAATTGGCGATAACCCAAGCGGTGGGTTGAATGGCAGAAATAGACATACAGACTCACTTGATGATTCATTTTAATTCGACTTAAAATAACAGCACAGCAAAATCAGGGCGATAATGGCTATTAAGAGTATAGCAATAAATGGCGTATTGTAACATTATTTGTCCAATTGTACGGTACAATTTATTGGCGTGTTGTTGATTGGCCAAATATGCACACCTTGTTTGACAAATTTTTATGCTAAAATAAGGTGTTAAAGCCAGTTTTTTTACGCCTATTATTTTTAGCCTATTTATTTAAGAAACCTTTGCACGAACAAATGCACAAAAGTTTGTAAAAATGATATAATACAGTAAAATCAACCAGATAGCAAAAGACACGAATATGGCATGGAAACAAACAGGGCAACTGTCCCTAGCAGACAGTCTCATTAACGCTCACAAAGCCATTGAAGAGCTTGATGAACTACACGACCTTATAAACTGGCAAACTATCGAACACACTCTACGCCACGTCCATAGCAGTGAACGTGGTGAAAGTGCCTTTCACCCAGTCATCATGTTTAAAATCTTGTTACTACAAAAACTCTATAACCTATCTGCCCCAGCCATGGAAAAACAGCTAGCACGAGACTTACTATTTCGTCGCTTTGTTGGATTATCACTTACCGATAACGTACCCGACCACAGCACCATCTGGCGATACCACAAACACCTAGGTGAACTTGGACTCATTGAACCCTTATTCAACCAAATCAATGAGCAACTAGCCGAGCAAAACATCATCATCAAAGCAGGCAGTGTTAGCATCATTGATGCCAGTATCGTTGAAGCCAAAAACAAACGAGCTAAAAAAGGCAAACATACCAACAATACCCAAGACAGACAAGCTGCCTACGTCAGTAAAAAAGACAGTACAGGGACACTCAAAACCACCTATGGCTATAAAATCCATCTTAACTGTGATGAAGACAGCTTTGTCAAAAAAGTTCAAACCACCCCTGCTAATGTCCATGATTCACAATGTTTTACCACGCTTTTAACAGGTGATGAATCTGCCGTTTACGCCGACAGTGCGTATAAAAGCCAAGCCCATGACGACTATCTTGCCGAGCATGAGCCGCCTATCAACAATCATATCCATGATAGGGCATGGCGTAATACACCACTTACTAAAGAGCAGAAACATACCAATACCCAAAAGAGCCAAACCAGAAATACGGTAGAACGGGTATTCGGTCATTTTAAATTGCATTATGGGATGAGCAAGGCTCGTCACCTTGGGTTAATGCAATTTCATACCAGTACTTTGCTTGCAAGCATAGTGCATAATTTAAAAACTGCCCTAGGCTTGAAGCGAAAATATGGGGTCGCTTAGGGTTATTGTGTCTATCGGTTGGTAAAACTAGCCAATAGACGTTAATTTACGGCAATTTAGGAGGCTTTTATGCCAATTCGGTGACTTTCTTCACTTCTTTAACACCAATTCCAGTTTTTAGTTGAGTTTGAAATTGGTGTCGAGAGATGGTCGCTGGTTTGTGCAAAGGTCTCTTTAAATATTTAAAATATGCTAAATATCCAAATCGACCGTTAAACGGTATGGGTTTAACGGTCAAACCACGACAAAATTGACCATAATAAGGGGGCAGTATGTCAGCGGCGTTTCCAAGTTTTGGCGGTATCGCACTGCGATTGGTGCAAGAAGGACTCATCAAAGAAGAGGCCATGCAAGCGGCATTGGCACAAAGCCAACAAGAACGCGTCAATCTGATTGCGTACTTGGTCGATAACAAACTTGCCAATCCAACGCAAATTGCGTGGCTAATTGCGCGTGAGTTTGGTGACCCGCTCATTGACTTGGACGCGCTCAACCCCGAGTATGTGCCCAAAGCAGCGATTGAAGAGAAAATCATTCGTGAATTTACGGTGCTGCCAATCTTTGAGCGCGGCAACCGTCTGTTTGTGGCGATGAGTGACCCAACACGCGTCGATGCGTTGGACGCGCTGCGTTTTGCCACCCGTCAAACGGTTGAGACCGTCGTTGCCGAACACCACAAAATCAAAGCCATGATTGACAAGCTGTTTGCGTCCGCGATAGCAGATTTTGATGGCATGGGCAATATTGTTCTTGAGGATGAGACGCACACTGACAACAGCACTGCCGAAACCACGCTTGATACCACCGATGAAGCGCCTGTGGTCAAGTTTGTCAATAGCATGCTGATCAAAGCGATTACCATGGGTGCATCGGACTTGCACTTTGAGCCGTATGAAAAATCCTACCGCGTGCGCTTTCGTGTGGATGGTGTGTTACAAAAAATTGCTAATCCGCCCGTACAGCTGGCAGGCAAACTGGCCGCGCGCCTTAAAGTCATGTCACAGATGGATATCTCTGAGCGGCGTGTGCCGCAAGATGGACGCATTAAGCTAAAAATCTCCAAAGACCGCGCGATTGATTTTCGTGTCAATTCCATGCCAACGCTGTTTGGCGAGAAAGTTGTACTGCGTATTTTAGACCCTTCATCGGCTATGCTGGGGATTGACGCGCTTGGCTATGAGCCCGACCAAAAAGCGCTATTTATGCAGGCGCTTGAAAAACCGCAAGGTATGCTGCTTATCACAGGGCCGACGGGCTCGGGTAAAACAGTCTCGCTGTATACAGGGCTAAACATTTTAAACACGGTTGAAACCAACATCTCCACCGCTGAAGACCCTGTTGAGATTAACCTTGAGGGGATTAACCAAGTCAATGTGAACAATAAAGTGGGCTTGACCTTTGCCAGCGCGCTCAAAGCCTTCTTGCGTCAAGACCCTGACATCGTGATGGTTGGTGAGATTCGTGACCTAGAAACTGCCGAAATCGCTATTAAAGCTGCACAGACGGGACACATGGTGCTCTCAACGCTACACACCAACTCAGCACCCGAGACCTTGACGCGGCTACGCAACATGGGAGTGGCATCGTTTAATATCGCCACCTCAGTGAACTTGGTCATCGCCCAGCGGTTGGCGCGCCGTTTGTGTAAAGTCTGCAAAAAACCTGCCGACATCCCTGCCCAAAGCCTTTTGGAGATGGGCTTTACCCAAGAGGATTTGGACAATCCTGATAACGTGATTTATGAGCCTGTCGGCTGCGCTGAATGCCGTGAGGGCTATAAGGGGCGTGTCGGGATTTATGAAGTGATGAAAGTTACGCCTGAGATTTCACGCATTATCATGGAAGACGGCAACGCCATTCAGATTAAAGACGTTGCCATGACCCAAGGCTTTCGCGACCTGCGCCGCTCGGGTATCATGAAAGTGCTCCAAGGCGTGACCAGTATTCAAGAGATGTACCGCGTCACCAGTGACTAACCGATTCAACACACACCAAATTGATTTTTTGGAGAAAGCCTGATGGCAAAAGTGCAAACTGAAATGCTGCTTGATTTTGTCTATGATGGTACTAACCGCCGCGGTGAAAGGGTCAAGGGTGAGGCAACCAGCCGCAACATTGAGCTTGCCAAGGCACAGTTGCGTAAGCAAGGCATCACGGTCAAGACAATCAAGAAAAAACCTAAGCCGTTGTTTGCTATGAAAAAGTCAATCAAGCCGATTGACATTGCGATTTTTGTGCGCCAGTTAGCCACCATGATGAAGGCCGGCGTGCCATTGACCCAATCGTTTGAAATTGTTGCTGACGCGCTTGACAACCCCAGCATGAAAGATTTGGTTTTAAACATCAAAGCCGATATCGAAGCAGGCAGCACGTTTGAACAAGCACTGCGTAAGCATCCACGCTATTTTGACGACTTATTTTGCTCGCTGGTCGGTGCAGGTGAGCAGTCAGGTGCGCTAGAGACCATGCTTGAGCGCGTGGCAACCTACAAAGAAAAAAGTGAACTTCTTAAAGCCAAAATCAAAAAAGCGCTAAAATACCCGATTGCGGTGATTGTGGTGGCGGTGATTGTGACGGCGATTTTGCTCATCAAGGTCGTGCCCGTATTTGCTGATTTGTTCCATTCATTTGGCGCAGAGCTGCCAGCGTTTACCCAGATGGTCGTCAATATGTCCGAGTGGATGCAAAAATACTGGTGGATTTTACTGTTTGGGATCGGTGGTGCTATCGTGGCATTTTCTGAAGCCCAAAAACGCAGCAAGAAATTTCGTGACAGTCTTGATCGGATGACGCTCAAAGTACCGATTTTTGGTAACATTGCTTATCAAGCCATTATCGCGCGTTTTTCGCGCACGCTATCAACCACGTTTGCCGCAGGTGTGCCCTTGATTGACGCGCTGGACTCAACCGCAGGCGCGACCAACAACGTGGTGTATTACGATGCGACCCAAAAAATCAAGCAAGATGTGGCTACAGGGCAGCAGCTGCAATTTGCCATGCGCTCGACCAACTTGTTCCCCAGCATGGCCATTCAGATGGTGGGTATCGGTGAAGAGGCAGGTAGTCTTGAGGAGATGCTGGATAAAGTCGCCACGTACTATGAAAACGAGGTGGACAACGCCGTGGATGGTTTGACAAGCTTAATGGAGCCGATGATTATGGCGTTTTTGGGCGTGGTGGTCGGTGGCTTGGTGATTGCCATGTACTTGCCGATTTTCCAAATGGGCAGCGTGGTCGGCTAATGGCAATGGTAAGCGATTGGGTTGAGCTGCTGCGCCAACTGCCTGTGTTGGCGTATGCCTTGACGGTGATTTTGGGGCTGTGTGTTGGTAGTTTTTTAAATGTCGTCATCTATCGGCTGCCACGTATCATGGAGATGCGCTTTCGGCAGGAGTGTCAGGTATTTTTAGCGGCTGAGCAAGGTGCGCTAACGGACACGCCGCTTGGCACGCCTGTAATGACGCTAAGCCAACCTGCGTCAAGCTGCCCGCATTGTCATGCCAATATCCGTTGGTATGATAATATCCCGTTGATTAGCTGGCTTATGCTGCGTGGACGTTGTCGGCGTTGTGGTGCGCCCATCAGCGTGCGTTATCCCTTGGTTGAGCTTGCCACTGCCTTGTTATCGGTATTGGTGGTCTGGCAATTTGGAGTCAGTATACAAGCACTGACAGGACTGATGCTCACGTGGGTGTTGATTGCGCTGACAGGCATTGATTTTGATACCCAGTTGTTGCCCGATAGCTTAACCTTGCCACTGGCAGGCTTAGGCTTGTTGGTGAATGCGTTTGGTGTGTTCGTCTCGCCTGTGCAGGCGATTTTTGGCTATGTTGTCGGTTTTTTGTGCTTGTGGGTGGTGTATCATCTGTTTTTGCTGGTCACGGGCAAAGAGGGCATGGGCTATGGCGATTTTAAGCTATTGGCGGCGCTGGGCGCGTGGCTTGGGGTGGCCATGTTGCCGCTGATTGTGTTTTTGTCTGCGGTAGTCGGCTCGGTCATCGGGGTGATTTTGCTCAAACGCGCAGGCGAAAGCCGCCCGTTTGCGTTTGGTCCATTTATCGCCATGGCAGGCGTGATTGCGCTGTTGTTTGGCAGTGATATTTTGCAGTGGTATTTGGGTGGTTTGCGTTAGCTTGGCTTGGCAAAATATAATGGCTGGGCGATAACATGGGGTAAGGTTATGCTGATCTTAGCGTTTTTGGTATGGGGTGATAGGGCGGTATGTTTGTTTTAGGTTTGACGGGTGGTATTGGTAGCGGTAAATCAAAGGTCAGCGAGTGGTTTACTGAACAAGGCGTGACGGTGGTTGATGCCGATGTTTTGGCGCGGCAGGTGGTGGCCAAGGGCTCAAAGGCCTTGCGGCAGATTGTTGGTAAGTTTGGTGATTGGGTCTTGACGGCAGAGGGCGAGCTTGACCGCCGCGCGATGCGTGAGTATATCTTTGAGCGTCCACAAGCCTTGATGGATTTAGAACAAATCACCCATCCTGCCATCCGCCATGCCGCCAAACAGCAAGTGGCTGCTGCCACCTCACCGTATGTGGTCTTGGTCGCGCCGTTGCTGCTTGAAGCGTCTGAGGCAGGCTTGGCGAATTTGTGCCACCGCGTGTTGGTCATTGATAGCCATGAGGATTTGCAAATTGCGCGCGCCAGCACACGTGATGGCCAAACGGTGGCATCCATCGAGCGTATCATGGCAAATCAGCTAACGCGCGAGGCAAGACTTGCGCAAGCCGATGATGTGGTGACGAACAACGCAAGCTTAGCCGAATTATACGCCCAGCTAGAGCCGCTGCACCAACGCTATTTGACCATGGCGGCGCAGATTGGTTAATTTTTCCCTTAATACTGATTCAATGTGGACAAAAGTTGTATGAATATGACGATGATCGCAGGCTTACCGTGGCTAACGGATTTTCAAACCACCAAATTACTGGCGCAGCTCAATGCAGCATCGCCCGAGGTGCAAATTGTTGGGGTTGAATGCCAACAGGTGTATTGGGTCACGCCTGCTTTGAGTGCGGATGATTTGCACAAAGCTGAGCAACTGCTCAATGATGGTACAGCGTGCACACTCAAGCAGCCCAATGCTGACGCGCTACAGGTGTTTGTCAGCCCGCGTTTTGGCACGATTAGCCCGTGGGCCAGTAAGGCAACGGATATTTTTAACAACTGCGGTATTGGCGTTGAGCGCGTGGAGCGTGTATTGGCGTACACCCTGCACACAGCGACAGGGCAGCTTAGTCACCCATTGCCACAAGCGCTTGAGCAATGTTTATATGACCGCATGACCCAAAGTGTGTTTTATGATTTGGCAGCCGCTGAGCGTTTGTTACAAGATGCTGCGCCAGCGCCGCTTAATCACATCGATGTCATCGGGCAGGGGCGTGAGGCATTAGAGCGCGCCAACCTTGAGTTTGGCTTTGCTTTATCAAACCAAGATATTGATTATCTGATGGATGCGTATGTCAATCAACTTGGGCGCAACCCCACCGACGTTGAATTGATGATGTTCGCCCAAGCCAACAGTGAGCACTGCCGCCACAAGATTTTTAATGCCGAATGGACGATTGATGGCAACGTGCAGCCCAAATCGCTATTTGGCATGATTAAAAACACTTACCAAAAACATCCCAACCAAATCTTATCTGCGTATAAAGACAACGCGGCGGTGATTGCAGGTTTTGATGGTTTGCGCTTTTATCCACTGCCAAACCAAGATGACGCTGGCGCAACTTACCAGCGTTATGGCTTTCATGATGAAATGATTGATATTTTGATGAAAGTTGAAACACACAACCACCCAACGGCGATTGCACCGTACGCAGGCGCGGCGACGGGATCAGGCGGTGAGATTCGCGACGAGGGCGCGACGGGGCGTGGCGGCAAGCCAAAAGCAGGTTTGGCAGGCTACCATGTGTCGCATTTGCATTTGCCCAATTTGCCTGAAAAATGGGAGCAAAGCGGACAGGTAACAAGCCAAGCCTACGGCAAGCCTGCGCGTATGGCATCAGCGCTACAAATCATGACCGACGCGCCTTTGGGGGCGGCAAACTATAGCAATGAATTTGGTCGGCCTAATTTGGTTGGTTATTTTCGCGCATTTCAGCTTGATACGTCAGCCGAGCAGGACGGCAGCCAAATGCGCGGCTATCACAAGCCAATCATGATTGCAGGCGGTTATGGCAACATCAAGCGCAATTTGATTGAAAAAAATGCCATTCAAGCCGGTGATTTGCTCATCGTACTTGGCGGGCCTGCGATGCAAATCGGCTTGGGCGGTGGTGCGGCAAGTTCGGTTGATAGCGGTGCGCTGGATGCAGGGTTGGATTTTGCTTCCGTGCAGCGCGATAACGCCGAGATGGAACGCCGCTGTCAGGAAGTCATTGACCGCTGCTGGGCGTTGGCAGATGCGCACGGCGATGGCAACCCGATTGTATCCATTCACGATGTGGGCGCAGGGGGATTGTCCAATGCCATGCCCGAATTGGTCAATGACCATGAGCTAGGCGCGCATTTGAACTTGCGCCAAGTGCCGTCTTTAGAAAATGGCATGTCTCCGATGGCGATTTGGTCAAATGAAGCACAGGAACGCTACGTACTGGCGATTCGTCCGCACGATGCCGAACGCTTTGATGCGATTTGCGCGCGCGAGCGTTGCCCGTATGCGGTGCTTGGTACAGCCACACAGGTGCGTCAGTTGGTCGTTGATGATACCTTGCTCAACCAAAACGGCGATGCCCAGCCTGTTGATATGCCCATGCAGGTGCTACTGGGTGGCACACCGCGCATGCAGCGCAGCTTTGAGCGCAGCGCCCCAACGCTACGCGCGCTTGATTTGACCACGCTTGATATTGAGCAAGCGGTGTATGATGTGCTGCGTCACCCAACTGTTGCCAACAAGTCATTTTTGATCAGCATTGGTGACCGCTCTATCACGGGCATGGTGGTGCGTGACCAGTACGTTGGGCGTTATCAAGTGCCCGTTGCCGATTGCGCAGTGACCGCAACGGCGCTGTTGCCCCGTACCGAGCAGCCGATGACGGGTGAGGCCATGAGCATGGGCGAGCGCACCCCTGTGGCGTTGATTAGCCCAGCCGCGTCGGCGCGCTTGGCGGTTGGTGAGGCGATTACCAATATCGCCAGCGCGCGTATTGACAAGTTGGCTGATATCACCCTGTCGGCAAACTGGATGGCGGCGTGTGGTGAGGACAGCGAAGACCAAGCCTTGTTTGACGCGGTGCATGCGATTGGTGAGGAGCTGTGCCCTGCGCTGGGTATCGCGATTCCTGTTGGTAAAGATTCGCTATCCATGCGTGCCAACTGGACGGATGATGGTGTGGCAAAATCGGTGGTGTCACCGTTGTCACTGATTATCACCGCATTCGCGCCTGTGCAAGATGTCGCCAAAACCCTAACGCCTGAACTGGTCAAAACCGACAGCGCGTTGTACCGCCTTGACCTATCGCGTGGACAATACCGCCTAGGTGGGTCGATTGTCGCGCAAACGCTGAGCCAACTGGGTGATGAATGCCCCGATTTAGATAAGCCTGAAGACTTGCGCGCGCTATTTGATTTTATCCAGCAAGCCAACGCCCAAGGGCTAATCGCTGCCTATCATGACATCAGTGATGGTGGGCTGGTCGCAGCGGTGGCAGAAATGCAGTTTACCAGCCGCCAAGGCGTAAAACTGGTGCTGGATGATGCCAATTTGGTTGGGCAATTATTTGCCGAAGAGTTGGGCGCGGTGATACAGGTCTTGCCTGAGCACGTTGCCGAGCTGATGGCGCTTGCCGAGCAGACAGGCGCAAGTGAGTTGTTGTCATTGATTGGCCAAACCACCAATGAAGACAGTTTGTTGATACAGACCGCAAGCCAAACGCTGTGCTTTGAACGCGTCGCGCTTGAGCAAGCATGGAGCAAAGTTGGCTATCATATCGCCATGGGGCGTGACAACCCCGATTGTGTGCAGCAGGCGTTTGACCTAATCGCCGATGACACGCACAGCGGCTTGATCGCGCAGGCGAATTTTGACCTCAATCAAGCCATTGAAGCGCCGTACCTCAATAGCCGCACCGTCAAGCCAAAAGTCGCGATTTTGCGTGAACAAGGCGTGAACGGGCAGCTTGAGATGGCAGCAGGCTTTGTCCGAGCAGGTTTTGACACGCTTGATGTGCACATGAGCGACCTACTCAGCGGACGCGTTGATTTACGCGATGTCGATGGGCTGGTGGCGTGCGGCGGCTTTAGCTACGGTGACGTACTGGGTGCAGGCTCAGGCTGGGCAAAATCCATCTTGTTTCACGATGCCTTGCGTATGCAGTTTGTGCGTTTCTTTAACCGTCCCGAAACATTTGCCTTGGGCGTGTGTAACGGCTGTCAGATGATGGCGCAGCTCAAAGACCTCATTCCGGGGGCAGAAAACTTCCCGCGCTTTATTGCCAACTGTTCGGGGCGTTTTGAGGCGCGTACCGTCAATGTCAAGGTTGAGCGCACCAAATCTGTCCTGCTCAAAGGTATGCAAGACAGTATCTTGCCGATTGCGGTGGCGCATGGTGAGGGCTTTGCCACCTTGAGCCATGATGACATCGCAGGCATGAGCGCGCATGGGCAGATAGCCTTGCGCTACGTTGATAGCCATGGGCAACCCACCGAGCATTATCCGCTAAACCCGAATGGTTCGGCACAAGGGGTGACGGGTATTTGTAGCAATGATGGGCGCGTGACCTTGATGATGCCGCACCCTGAGCGCACTTTGCTTGCCCACAACCACAGCTGGAAGCCTGACGAATGGCAAGGCGACGGCGCGTGGATGCGCTTATTCCGTAACGCGCGCGCATTTTTGCGTTAATAGCGGCGCATATCATCACACGCAATAGCCAAACAAATCGCCAATGGTCGTCTCCGTTGGCGATTTTTTATGAATTTATACTTATTAAAATAGACTGTATAAAAAATTTTACTTAAAAATAACGCCCAAGGTTATCAAAACCTGCTAAACTTAACCACAATTAGCCAAATAACTGGTCCAAAAGTATTTGACCAAAAAGTATGGCCAAAAAATCAACAACAAGGAGCATGCTACATGCAAGCATTTAGTAAAATCGCCGCCTTAGCAGGCGTGCTGGCATTGGGCGCGGCCGCCCACGCCGAGACTTACCAAATTGACCCAAATCACGCCAATGTGTATTTCTCCATTGACCACTTTGGCACTACGACCAATCACGGTGCGTTCACAGGTGTCACAGGTACGGTGGACTTTGACCCTGCCAACCGTACAGGCAGCGTTGATATTGATATTCCCGTCAAAAGTCTAGAGACAGGCAACGAGCACTTTACCAAACATCTTAAAAGCGCGGATATGTTTAATGTTGAGCAATATCCAAACGCGCATTTTAAATCAACCAAGTTTTATTTTGCAGGTAAAAACAAAGACGGTATCAACCGAGTCACGCGCGTGGATGGTCAGCTGACCCTTTTGGGTAAAACCCACCCTGTGACCTTGACCGCGACCAAATTCAACTGCTACCAAAGCCCAATGCTCAAAACCCAAGTCTGTGGTGGCGATTTTGTCACCAGCATTGACCGCACGCGTTGGGGTCTAGACTATGGCACCAGCATGGGTATTTCTAAATACGTTAAACTCAACATCCAAATTGAGGCGGCAAAACCCTAAGCCAAATGCTTCTACCCGATATTGCCGTATGGTGTTCAAGCCTGTTGCCTTGCAATGGGCTTTTTTTTGGTGGTCAGGCCGCTATGGCGGATGGCACTAGATACAAACCGCAAACGGCTTTACACATTTTTTAGCTTTACATCATGGCATCGCGTCGCCATAATCGCGTTAATGGGATGTTGAAACAAGGAAATCATTATGCAATACCATGTAATGCCAACGCTAAAAGCGGCTGTCTTGGGGCTGGTTTTGGTGACAGGCGGCGCAAACTTGACGGGCTGTAGCTACAATAAAATGCAGGCACAAGACGAGCAGGTCAATGCGTCGTGGTCAGAGGTGGTAAACCAGTACCAACGCCGTGCGGATTTGATTCCAAACCTTGTGCGCACGGTTGAGCGTTATACCCAACACGAGCAAGACACCTTGACACAGGTAGCACAGGCGCGTGCGGCGGCAACCTCCATGCAAGTCACTCCTGAGGTGCTCAATGACCCACAAGCGTTTCAGCGTTTTCAACAAACGCAAGACCAGTTGGGCGGCGCGTTGTCGCGGTTGATGGTGGTGTCAGAAAAATACCCCGATTTAAAAGCCGACCGCCAATTCCAAGAGCTACAAGCCCAACTTGAAGGCACCGAAAACCGTATCGCAGTTGCGCGTAAACGCTACATCGACGACGTACAGGCTTACAACACCACGGTGCGTTCATTCCCTGCCAACCTTGAAGCCAAAGCATTCGGCATGAAGCCGCGGCCTAACTTCACGGTGGCGAATGAAGCACAAATCTCAACCGCGCCCACGGTAGATTTTGGTAACGACCGTGCGCCAACCACCGCACCTGCCACTAACACGGCAACCGCACAATAGTGCCTGTGGTGGTCAAAAAGCAAATCGGTGATGGACGGGCAGCGCGGTCAATGGGTTGATAGATGAAACGGCAAGTGCAGACGACAACAACACAACGGTGGCAAGGTAAGCGTCAAGGTGGCAAGGCAAGCGGCTGGTTATTGGGCGGCTATTTGGCGATAGCTGCCCTACCTGCTGTGGCTGACCCTGCCGTCAATATCGACCCCAATCGCCAAAGCGGCGCGTTACCGACCTACAGTGTTGATGACATGGTATCAGCTGCGCAGGGTAGGGCAACCAACACCGACGCGCCAACGCATGACACACCAGCCGCTAACAATGCTGCTGGCACGGGCAATCGCGCCGACAACACCGCCACCGCCACGGCTGACGCGTCCACCACACAGACAACCAGCCAATCACCGCGTACTTCAACAGCCAGCAACGTACCACCCAATCAGCTGGTACTCAACAATCCCATCATTGACCAAGCCAATATCTTAAGCGCGAGCGAAAAACGCCAGCTTGAAACCAAGCTACGCGCCTTATACCAAACGGGCATGGCACAGATGGCGGTGGTTGTCGTACCCAGCACCGACGGGCAAGACACGTTTGATTATGCCTTACAAGTGGCTGAGCGTTGGGGGCTTGGCAAAAAAGGCACGGACAACGGTATTTTGATGTTGGTTGCCATCAATGACCGTAAGATGCAAATTCTCACGGGCTATGGCGTAGAAGGCGTGTTGCCCGATGCCGCGCTCAAGCGCATCATCATTGAGGATATCACACCGTATTTTAAAACAGGCGATTACGCAGGCGGTATTAGCGCAGGTATCAACCGCATTGAGGAACGCCTAAGCGCTGACCCCGAGGTGCTGCGCCAAGCCGATGCCGAGCGCGCGCGTCAGGCTAACAGCACCAGTACTGCCCGTGCAGGTTCGGTGTCGGGCGCTGAAGCCATGATACCGCTGCTGATTTTTGGTTTTATTTTTGGGCAAGTTATAGCCGCGATTTTTGGGCGGTTTATCGGTGCGTTGCTCACATCCATCGGTGTGGCGACGTTTGGCTCTGCCATTGCGGGTGGTGGTGCGTTGGTGGCTGCGTTTATTGTCTTCTTCTTGCTGCTATTGTTTGGTGGCGGTGGTGGTGGCGGTCGAGGTGGTGGCGGACGCGGTCGCCGTGGCGGGGTGGTCTTCTTCCCGATGGGTGGCGGTTTTGGTGGTGGTAGCTTTGGTGGCGGCTCAAGCGGCGGTTTTGGTGGTGGTGGTTTTGGCGGCGGCGGTGGCGGCTTTGGCGGTGGTGGCGCAGGGGGGTCTTGGTAGGACGTGCACCAACCAACACGGCTTAAGCGTTTAACGTCTACATTAAAAGGATATCTGTATGCCTGATTCAGCCTCAACCTTGCCACCTGAGCAGTGCGCTAAACCCAGTCACCGTGACCCAAGCAAGCCCAGTTGGGCGCGTTGGTGGCGGCAAGTTGCGTTTGTGCCCATGCGTCATAGCCATTGGCTGCCCAAATCGGCGCAGCAGGCACTGACCGAAACCGTCGCGCAGGCTGAGGCTGGGCATCGCGGTGAGATTGTCTTGGTGGTTGAAAATACCTTACCGCTTAAGATGGCGCACCGTTATGGCTGCTGGGATAGGGCATTGGAGCTATTTGGGCGTTATCGGGTGTGGGACACAGCAGACAACACAGGCGTGTTGGTATACCTCAATGTCTGTGAGCGGCGGCTTGAAATTGTCGCTGACCGTGGCATCAGCCGCCATGTCGCCGACAGCACATGGCAGGCGATGTGTGACCGCGCAATCAGCGGTATTCGCGCCAAACGCCAAGTCACGGCGCTGACAGAGCTGTTGCAGCAAATCGGTGACGTGCTGCGCCAGCATTACAGCTTAACGGATGACCCACAAGGCAATGAACTGCCCGATACGGTGGTCTTTATCCGCTAGACTATATCTTTGTTTTAGCCTGCCTCTTTTAGTCTGCCAAGCGCGCGCAAAAATCTGCCACACGGGTTTGCAAATCCTGCCACGCTGGCAGTTGGCTGGCGGTTTGGGCCAAATCGCCCTGCCAAGCAGGGATTGCGCCTACCATACGGCGCAAACGCCGCTGGCTATCTGCACTTGTCAAGGCGGGCTGCTTGTGCAAACCTGCCAATGCCAGCGTTGCCGCTGCGCGGTCATTGCACACCACGCCCATATCACAGCCTGCACCCAACGCGGCTGCCAGTCGTGCTGCGGCATCGCCTGCAACGTGTGCCGCTTGCATGGATAAATCATCAGAGAACAGCACGCCATCAAAACGCAACTGCTGACGAATGATGTTTTGCAGCCACACCGCTGAAAACCCTGCAGGCTTGTCATCCACTTGGCTAAAAATCACATGCGCAGGCATCAGCGCATCAAGCTGCGGCAAATTTTGTATAAACGGCTGCATGTCTTGCGCAGCAATGTCATCAAATGCGCGTGTATCAATCGCTTGCGCCACGTGAGAATCAGGCGCGACCGAACCGTGGCCTGGAAAGTGCTTGCCTGTCGTCGCCATGCCTGCCGCGTGCATACCACGCATAAACTGCGCCGACAATGCCGTCACCGCCACAGGCGTGGTATGAAACGCCCGGTCACCAATCACTTGGCTAATACCATTGATATCCAGCACAGGCGCAAAGCTAAAATCAATCCCCACCGCCAGCACTTCTGCCGCCATGACATACCCACAAGCGTATGCCAACGCCAGCGCATCAATAGGCGATTGCTCAAAATACGCCCCCAGCCGCCCCATCGCAGGCAATGGGGTAAAACCTTGCCGCAGACGCGCCACCCGACCGCCTTCTTGATCCACCGCCAGCAAAATATTCGGCTTGACCGCGCGAATACTGTCGGTCAAAGCGCGGACTTGGGCAGGCGTTTCAACATTACGCGCAAACAAAATCACCCCGCCAACATTCGGGTCGGCAAGGAGATGGCGATCCGCGTCAGTCAGCGACGTGCCTGCGATGTCAAGCATCAGCTGCCCAAACGGCAAATCATGGCCAACAGTGCGCGGTGTGCGACGGCTTTCGATAACAAGTGACATACTAACTCTCTGGCAAAACTTGAATTATTGACGATTAAGCCGACTTGGCGCAGGCAGCAAGCCGCTATCACTCACCCGACACGGGTTGATATCAATCCCACCACGGCGCGTGTACCAAGCCCGTACCAACAGCGATTTGGGCGCAAATGCTTGCGTTAAATCATGAAAAATCTGCTCAACACACTGCTCATGAAAACCATTGTGCGCCCGAAAGCTCAAAATATAGCGCAGCAAGCTGGCAGGGTCTAGCGGAGCGCTGTCAATCTCAATCGCTAGCGTGCCCCAATCAGGCTGATTGGTCACAGGGCAGTTTGAGCGCAGCAAGTGTGAATAATACGCTTGTGGCTGGCTGGCGTGGACTGAATTTTTGGCCACGTCGGTTGAACTTGCAGCGCGTAACAAGCTGGCATCCACATCGCCGACCAATGCTAGTGGTTCATTGGGTGGCAAATCATCCAGCGCATCATCAATACAAACCCCCTGTGGGGCAGACAATGGCAAGGCGTCTGGCGTATCGACTGCAAACAACTCAACCGCCACCGCCGCTTGTACGCACGCGCCGACATCTTGTGCAATCGTTGCGATGAGCGCACCGCGATTGGCAAAGGTGGTGAAGTTTAGACTGTTCAAATACAGCTTAAGCGACTTTGACTCGACCAAATACGGTGAATCGGCAGGCACGGTCAAACGCGCCATCGCCACTTGCGACACGCCTTGCGGATTGAGCCACGACACCTCATACGCTTGCCACCAATCCACGCCGACGCTTAGCTGCTCAACAGGCAATGTCAAGCCCGACCGACCCAACGCGCGCGGAATTGCGTACAACACCTCAGGCGCGTACGTCGTTGGGTACACCGTCGTTTGCCCCAACGCGCTATTAAGCGGTGAATGTTGTGGAGAATGGTTTTTATCAAAATCTGTCATAGCCGCACCCGTGAACCGTCTTTTAACAAATAATACGCCACGCCATACAACAGCGCGGTGAAGCCTGCAATCGCCACCAACGCACCCCACACATCGACATCCGAATGTCCCAAAATACCATAACGAAACGCATTGACCATATACACAATCGGATTCAGCAGCGACACCTTCTGCCAAAACGGCGGCAAATCCTGCATCGAATAAAACACACCGCCCAAATACGTCAGCGGCGTCAAAACAAAACTTGGCACAATCGAGATATCATCAAACGAACGCGCAAACACCGCGTTAATCATACCACCCAGCGAAAACAGCGCCGATGTCATCACCACCGTAAACACCGTAATAAACGCATGCACCAATGATAACTTGGTAAAAAACAGCGCAAGTAGTGTGACAATCAGCCCAATCGCCAACCCCCGAAACAACCCACCGACGATAAACCCTAGCAAAATCGCGTGTTTAGAAATTGGGCTAACCAACATCTCCTCAATGCTACCATGAAACTTGGTGCTAAAAAAACTCGACACCACATTAGAATAGCTGTTGGTGATCACCGCCATCATAATCAGGCCAGGCACAATAAACTGCATATACGACACGCCGCCCATCTCACCCACGCGTGCGCCAATCATTTTACCAAAAATAATAAAATACAGGCTCATGGTGATAGCAGGCGGTAGCAACGTCTGCGGCCAAATACGAAAAATCCGCCGCACTTCTTTGATGGCTAAGGTGCTAAACGCTACCCATTGTTTTTGAAAATCCATGCTAAACTCTAATGCAAAATTAAATTGATCATTCGTGATCAACGAATAAAAAACAACACTGGCTAAAACTGATAAACCCCACTCCGTTTTATGAATTGGTCAATTTTTCTGTCAAATTATGCTCAACCAAATTCAAAAACAACTCTTCTAAGCGGTTAGATTTGTTGCGCATACTGGCAACCTCAATGCCCAACGCCGACAGCTGCTGAAAGACCGCATTTAAGCTTTGGCCTTTTTTGAGCGTCACCGCAAGGCTGGTCGGGGCGGCTAGCTGCACATGGGCCACATCCATCAACGCAGGCACGCTGACCAATGGTGCGGACAAATCCAGCACAAACGTTTCCACATCAAGACTTGCCAATAGGCTACGCATATCGGTATTGACCACAATCTCACCATGATCAAGAATCGCGATATCGCGGCACAACTGCTCCGCTTCCTCCAAATAGTGGGTGGTCAAAATAATCGTCGTGCCTTCCTCTTCATTGATAGCCCGCATAAAATCCCACATCGAGCGGCGCAGCTCAATATCCACCCCTGCCGTCGGTTCATCCAAAATCAGCAGCTTGGGGCGGTGCATCAGCGCGCGCGCAATCATCAGCCGTCGTTTCATCCCACCCGACAGCATCCGCGCTTTATTGGCGCGTTTGTCCCAAAGCCCTAACGCCTTGAGCAGCTGCTCGGCACGCGGACGCGCTTGGCTGGCAGGGATACCAAAATACCCTGCCTGCGTCACCAAAATATCCTCAACACGCTCAAACTGGACAAAATTAAACTCCTGTGGCACTACGCCCAGATACTGCTTGGCAAGCTGCGGCTGACGCAGCAAATCCACCCCAAAAATCTTGATATCGCCTGTGGTTGGGGCAAATAGTGAGCTAATCATGCCGATGGTCGTCGATTTACCTGCGCCATTTGCGCCCAACAGCGCAAAAAAACCGCCCTGTGGCACGACCAAATCAATGCCTTTGAGCGCGGTGAACCCGTTGGGATAAGTCTTTGACAAACCCGTGAGCGCTAAAGCAGGCACAGCAGTCGGCACAGCGTTGGATATGGCAGATGGGATAGACATACAGCAATCGCTCCGATATGAAAATGTTAAAATAAACCCAGCAAAAAACAGCCGCCTAAAACAAAGCCTATTGATGGCGACAAAACCGACAAATTTAAAGCCGTGTTTGGGCGTATCTGGCGCTATATTGTGGCTTATAGCCACTTAGCACAAAAAAAGCCCAGCTAAACTGGACTTTTTGCGGCATAACTCGTATAAACAAATGCCGTGATTACTTGGAGTTTTCTACCATGTAGTCCACCGCATTGGTGACTTCAACGTCAAGCAAATCAGCGTTACCACCTTTGGCAGGCATGGCATTAAAGCCATGTAGCGCATGGTCATGTAGCGTATTGATGCCTTTAGCAATACGCGGTGCCCAGTCGGCTTTATCACCAAATTTTGGCGCGCCTAGCAGACCTGCCGCGTGACAGGTATGGCACACACCTTCAAAAATCGTCTTACCATCGCGTGGATTGTCTGCATCGGCAGCACCCAAAGCGGCAGTGATGCTGATGTCACATTCTTGCCCTTCAAAACACACTTTGCCTTGTGGGGCAATACGCGCAATGAGGTTTGGATAAAGTGCAATCAACTTTTGGACTTGGGGTGGGTCTTGTGGGATTTTAGGCTTATCGTCTTTATCAGCATCAGCGGCTGCCGTTGAGGCAGTGGCGCTTGCGGTATCGGCTGACGCGGCGGTGCTAGCCATATCAGCCGCTTGGCTGACAGTCATGCTGGCAAGCCCCAATAAACTTGCAGCAGATAATACGATGGCTTGATGGATTCGGTTCATACGACCATTCTCTTAATGTCACTAAGCTTGATGTCGCTAAACGCTTAACAGGCAGCTACAGCTGCAAGCATTTATGTCAGGTTGGTACATCTTGGTAAATAAACGTTACGCGGTCTTATTTTCCACACTATTATAAGGGAAAATCAAACAAAAAAGCTATCATTGAATCTGACGAAATGTGATTTATTGCACAATTTGCGCCTAAATTTGTGTGGTTGATTTTATCGGATAAGTTTTGTAAACTATGCCGTCTTATCTTAAGGCTTCTTCTATGCGTCTAAAAAACCTTTAGCCGCATTGTCTATGCGTTCGTAGCTCAGTTGGATAGAGTATTGGTTTCCGAAGCCAAGGGTCGTGGGTTCGATTCCCGCCGAGCGCACCATTTATCATTCGTTGCCGTAAACCTGCGACTTCAGGCGGTGGATATAAGGCAATTGTTAAATGCGATAAGTTTTGCTAGACTCATCTCACTATATTCAATGTCTTACATTCCACAGTTAAGTTAAGACTAAATTGCGAGTACGCAGTAACTTAACTGGTAAGACGTTTCCAAACACACACTTAAGCTAATTCGTGTCTATGACAATCCTAACGGTAGGATTAGCTTAAAATAAGAACCTAAGATGTACGGTGTGTCGTACGGGCGGTTGCCATTGTCTTAGGTTTGCGGTGGGGCTTCACCGTCTTGCAGAAGGAATCCCCGAACGATAGGGAGGGGAGGAAGTCAATGCTTATGATTGCTTTGCAAATCAACTAACACCAAGCCATCCCAAAATGGCTTGGTGTTAAACAGACAGCAGATGTGGTAAAACAGCCGCTTACCAAACACGTCGCATGCTATGCCTTAGGCGTACTAATCAATAATATGCACATTATCCACCTGCATGATTTTTTCGCCTTGCTCCTGCCACGCTTGCAGCTCCTCTGGCGTTGCCTTGGGTGAAAAAATACCCAAAAACGCATACGTAATACCCAAAATCGGCGCAATCCAGCAGCCAAACGCCAAGGGGATATACAGCAGATTTTCCATGTGTGTACCGTCAATAATCCCCAAACCCAGCGCAGTGATACAAAACGCGCCGCCTGCATTCCACGGAATTAAGGGGCTCATCAGCGTACCACCTTCCTCTAAGGCGCGTCCAAGGTTGAGCGTTGAGTAACCCAAACCACGATACAACGGTGAGTACATCCGACCTGGTAGGGCGATTGCAATGTAGGGATCGCCTGCAATGGCATTGGTCAAAAATGACGTACCAATTGCTGAAGTTTGTACCATGCCAAAGCTTTTGACCTTGCTAACAATGGCATAAACCACCGCCTCAAGACAGCCCGTTTTTTCTAACGCACCGCCAAACCCCAGCGCCAGCAGCATCAAAGAGATAGTCCACATCATGGATTGAATGCCGCCTTTATTAAGTAGCTTATCAATATCCTCAACACCCGTTGAGATACTAAAGCCATTTTGCGCGTATTCAAACAACCCACCGATACTGATGTGCGGCTGGGTCAATAACCCAACAATCCCCCCAATCAGCACACCAGCAAACAAAGACGGAATGGGCGGCTTTTTGGTAACGGCCAATCCAAGAACCACCAGCGGCGGCAACAGCAGCCATGGCGACAAATTAAAATTAGCCTGCAGCATCTGTGAAATTTGCTCAATTTGGGTCATAGAGACCGATTGGTCGCTGGCAAGCCGAAAGCCCATCACGGTATAAATCACCATCGCAATCACCATCGCAGGGATGGTCGTGGGCATCATATTTTTGATATGGTCAAACACGTTTGTCCCCGTGACCGCAGGCGCAAGATTGGTCGTATCAGATAAAGGCGAGACCTTATCACCAAAAAACGCCCCCGAAATCACCGCACCTGCCGTCCAATACATCGGCACATTAAACCCTGCACCAATACCCATCAAGGCAAGCCCAACCGTCCCCACAGCGCCCCAGCTAGTACCCAGTGACACCGACACCACCGCACACACCAGCATCGCGGTGAGCAAAAAATACTCAGGCTTAATCAAATTTAAACCATAATAAATCAACGACGGCACAGTACCCGACGCGATCCAAACGCCAATCAACATCCCAACAATAATCAACACCGAAAGCGACGGCATCGACACATGAATCACATGAAAAATGCCCTTGCGCGTGCGCAGCCACGGCACGCCTGTGAAATAACCCATAACCGCCGTAATCGCAATGCCAAACACCAACGGCACGTGTGGGGCAAAATGATTAAAGACAAATAACTGGGTCATTAAAATGGTTAAAGTTAGCAAAATAGGGGTCAATGCTAACCAAAGTGGTGGTAGTTGCGTCGGCGCACTCGCCGAATTTGAATCAGACATAACTCCCCATTGTTTAGAAAAAATGAATTATAATAATAACAAATCGAGCACAAAAAATCAAATAACAGCACGGATAAGCACAGAAATTTTCACAAACGTAAAGCCCATGTTGATTGTTAAAGCCAATCTAAAGTGGGCATATCAGTGGTAGATCAACGGCAAAATGTCTGATAGTATCGGCTTTACGGGCACAAATTCGTAACCCAAAACCAACGCGCAGCAGCAAGATTTGGGCAATATAAAAAAATTGTTGCACCCACCAATTTTGTGCTAGGTTTTTTGCCAAATTGTGCTAGGATAAACGTTTGCTGATTTTTTTAACAAGCGGATTATCTGCCCGTCATGCACCCAACCAACCGCCCTATCGCCGTGAAATTTTGTGGCTTGACCCAAGCCGATGACATCCAAGCTGCCGTTGCCCTAGGGGTGGATGCTGTTGGGTTGGTGTTTTATCCGCCAAGCCCGCGTGCAGTCACAGTAGAGCAGGGCGCGTCGCTTGCCCGTCTTGTGCCGCCGTTTGTCAGTGTGGTAGCGTTGGTTGTCAATCTGCCTGAGCAAGAGCTGGTGTATTTGGCGCATCACGTTGGGTTTGATATCGTGCAGTTTCATGGCGATGAGTCACCGCTGGCGTGCCAGCTGATGGCAAGCCGTGTGGGCAAGCGTTGGATTAAGGCATGGCGTGTGCGTGAGGATGATACGCCCGAGCGCATTGCCGCGCATATCGCTGAGTATCACGCGTATGGCGCGAGCGCGATTTTGCTAGATACCTACCATGCGCATCAATTTGGTGGGACAGGACAAATTTTCGACTGGACAAAATTGCCGCAAACGGTTGATATACCCATTATTTTGGCAGGGGGATTGACAGCGGATAACGTGGCAGCAGCGATTGGCCAAACGGGCGTATACGGTGTGGATGTGAGTGGTGGTATTGAACGCGCCAAAGGACAAAAAGACGCTGTCAAAATGCAAGCATTCATACAGGCGGTAAGGACAAAAGATTTTTAAACATCAACGCAAAGGGTTAAAATGAATATCTTAATCACAGGCGCGACAGCAGGTTTTGGTAAAGCGATTGCCGAATTACTGATTGCAAACGGGCATACGGTGATTGGCACAGGCAGACGGCACGCCAAATTGGATGAATTCGCCCAACAATTTGGTAGCCAGTTTATCCCACTTGCCTTTGATATCGCCGATTTGGCCGCGACCAAAGCCGCGTTAGCCAGCTTGCCAGCGGATTTACGGACGAATATTGACGTGCTGATCAACAACGCAGGGCTTGCCTTAGGGCTTGCACCTGCCGATGCCGCCGATTTTAATGACTGGCAACAGATGATCAACACCAACGTACTGGGCTTGACCCACCTGACCCATGAAATTTTGCCGTATATGACGGCTAAAAATTCGGGCTATGTCATCAATATCGGCTCAATCGCGGGCAATTACCCGTATTTTGGCTCAAACGTGTATGGCGCAACCAAAGCGTTTGTCAAACAATTTAGCCTAAACTTGCGTGCAGATTTGGTGGGTAAAAACGTGCGCGTGACCAACCTTGAGCCGGGGCTATGTGGTGGGACAGAATTTAGCCATGTGCGTTTTAAAGGTGATGATGCGCGCGCCGCGGCCGTGTATGAGGGTGTGGACTATGTCACGCCATCAGATATCGCCAACATCGTGGCTTGGCTGATTGAGCAGCCTGCCCATATCAATATCAATGCGCTAGAAGTCATGCCCACCGCGCAGACATTTGCAGGCTTACAGGTGGTCAAGGGTATGTAGGTATCACGCCATGCAGCCATGCCACAGGCGATTTGGTTAAAAAAGACGTGTCCGAATGGCACGAAAAACCAGTAGTACAGCACAGCACACTATCGCCGATGACGGATGTTTTGGTTAAATAAAAAGTGATTTGCCCATTATTTAAACGGCATTTGACATTATGGATATCACACCATGACGCAATCACAAAATGACCTGCGCGTCTAAGCGCTGGCGCTGATAAGCATCCACATCCGCCTTTTTTGACCCATGAGCCCGTAATTCAAGCCAGCCAATTTGTGCCTTGTCGTTCATATCAAACCACTGTAGGAAAACCCATGAACATACAAAACCCAACCGAAGTCAAAGACTTTGCCCAATTCCCCGATGCCAGCGGCCATTTTGGCATTCATGGCGGACGCTTTGTGTCTGAAACCTTAATGGCGGCTTTAGAATCGCTTGAGCGTATTTATCACACCGCCAAGGCCGACCCAAACTTTTGGCAGGCGTTTCAAGACGATTTGGTCAATTACGTCGGCAGACCCACGCCGCTGTATCACGCCAAACGCCTAAGCGATGAGATTGGCGGCGCGCAGATTTACTTAAAGCGTGAAGATTTGAACCACACGGGCGCGCACAAGGTCAATAACACCATCGGGCAGGCCTTGCTTGCCAAAATGGTCGGCAAAAAACGTATTATTGCCGAAACGGGCGCAGGTCAGCACGGTGTCGCCACGGCAACGATTGCGGCGCGATTGGGGCTAGAGTGTGTGGTGTACATGGGCGCGGACGATGTCGAACGCCAAGCGATGAACGTGTACCGTATGCGTCTATTGGGTGCGACAGTCGTGCCTGTCACATCGGGTTCACGCACGCTCAAAGATGCGATGAATGAAGCCATGCGCGACTGGGTGACCAACGTTGATACGACGTATTATGTCATCGGTACGGTGGCAGGCCCGCACCCATACCCATTGCTGGTGCGTGATTTTCAAGCGATTATCGGCAAAGAAGCCAAACGCCAACATTTACAAAAAACAGGCAAACTGCCCGACGCGCTGGTCGCGTGTGTGGGTGGCGGTAGCAATGCGATTGGGCTGTTTTATGATTTTCTCAACGATGAATCGGTGAAAATCTATGGCGTGGAGGCTACCGGCCATGGCTTGCAGACGGGTATGCACTCAGCACCATTGGCGGCAGGGCGCGTGGGCGTGTTGCACGGTAACCGCACGTATTTGATGGCGGATGATGACGGGCAAATTTTGGCGACGCATTCGATATCAGCAGGGCTAGACTATCCCGGTGTCGGGCCTGAGCATAGCTTTTTAAAAGATGTCAATCGCGTGCAGTATGTGGGTTGCACCGATGAACAGGCGTTGCATGGCTTTCGAGAATGTACGCGCAAAGAGGGTATTATCCCTGCGCTTGAAAGCTCACACGCGGTTGCTTACGCCTTAGAGCTTGCCAAAACCATGCAGCCGCACCAGTCGATCATCGTAAATTTGTCAGGGCGAGGGGATAAGGATTTGCACACCGTCATGCAGCATGAAGGCATCCAGATTTAAGCCGCTAATTTTTGGCAGCTTTCTTCCCTAAAAGGGGGCGGCCTTAGTTAGTGTGTGTTAGGCTTGTCTTAGCGTTGAGTGCTTGCGTACGCGCAAGTTGGTCTTAACGCAACGGTTTTGTCAGGCTTTAACGGACACAAAATAGCTGTAGAAACATTTAAATAAATCTAACAGATTACTTAAAATATACCCTAAAATTACAGGTTCACGGTAGATAAAACGAGTGTATTATGACCCGAATTGAAACCACCTTTAACACCTTAAAAACCCAACACAAAAAAGCCTTGATTCCCTACATCATGGCAGGCGACCCAAACCCAAGCGTTACCGTGACGCTACTGCATGACCTTGTGGCGCACGGTGCAGATGTCATCGAAGTCGGCTTGCCGTTTAGTGACCCGATGGCAGATGGCGAAACCATCGCGCTGGCAGGTGAGCGCGCGCTGACTGGCGGCACAAGCACGCGCCAAGCGTTGGATATCATCAAGCAGTTTCGCACCACCAACCAACACACGCCTGTTCTTGTGATGGGGTATTTAAATCCCGTTGAGATTTTGGGCTATGACAACTTTATTGCCTTGTGCCAAGAGGCAGGCGTGGATGGCGTATTGATGGTGGATTTGCCGCCACAAGAAGCAGGCAACTTTACCCAAAAACTTGCCAACGCCCAGATGAATGAAATCTTTTTGCTTGCGCCAACCACCTTGCCGCAGCGTCGTCAGCAAGTCTTGCAGCACGGCGGTGGCTTCATTTATTATGTATCCGTCAAAGGCGTGACCGGCTCGAAGGCATTGGACACCGCCGAGGTTGGCACACAGGTGCAGCAAATCAAAGCGCAAACCGCCTTGCCCGTGTGTGTGGGGTTTGGTATTCGTGACGGTGAGTCCGCTAAGGCGATTGGGCAATACGCCGATGGGGTGATTGTTGGTAGCGAGCTGGTGCGTCAATTTGCCGAGGTTGGTCATGATACCGATAAAATCGCAGCGGCAAAACAGCGCGTGTTGGCAAAAATGGATGAGTTGCGCCAAGCGTTGGACAGCCTCACGCCCAATTCATAAGCCTATTGTTTTTGTGTTGCCAATTTTTAGCCAAGTTTTCACCCGATATGAACCAAACCACCTCACCAACCACCGACACCTCTGCCCAATCCGATGATTTGGCAGGCACATGGCTGACCCGTCCATTACCCACCGTCAAGCCCAAAACCAAAGTCGTTTTGACCGCGGTTGAAACCGAACCATCAACCGAGTGCCCAAATTGTCATGCGGTCATCACCAACACCGCGCTGATTTTTAATGCGTATGTCTGCCCGCATTGCGATGAGCATTTGATGATGTCAGCACAAACACGGCTAAAATGGTTGTTTGATGATATCGGCGAAACGTTGGGCAGCGCATTGACAACAGGCGATCCGTTGGATTTTATTGATAGCAAGCCCTATCCGCAGCGGCTACATGAGGCACAAGCCAAAACTGGTGAAAGCGAGGCGCTGCTTGCTATGACAGGGCGTGTGCGCGATTTGGCGCTGGTGGCGTGTGCGTTTGATTTTGGATTTATGGGCGGCTCGATGGGTTCGGTGGTCGGAGACCGTTTTGTCTTGGCGGCCAAAACTGCGTTGGCGCGGCGCATACCACTGGTGTGTTTTGCTGCGTCGGGTGGGGCGCGGATGCAAGAGGGCTTGTTGTCCTTGATGCAGATGGCACGCACGGCGGCGGCGATTGAGCAGCTCAGACAAGCGCACGTGCCGTATTTGGTCGTGCTGACCAATCCTGTTTACGGTGGCGTGACGGCAAGTTTGGCCATGCTGGGTGATATCCAATTGGCAGAGCCCAAGGCGATGATTGGTTTTGCTGGCAAGCGCGTGATTGAGCAAACCGTGCGCGAGGTGCTTGACGAGCCGTTTCAACGTGCCGAATTTTTGGCCGAGCATGGCGTGATTGACCAAGTGGTGCATCGCCATCAGATGAAAGATACGATTTATCGTTTGCTGAGCAAGCTGACGTTTTACCAACAACCATTGAATCAGCCCAGCTGATTTTTAAAACAGGTGGCCACAAAAGAGGTTGGGATTACCAGCGTTTGCCAGCGCTTGAAAGATACGATTTATCGTTTGCTGAGCAAGCTGACGTTTTACCAACAACCATTGAATCAGCCCAGCTGATTTTTAAAACAGGTGGCCACAAAAGAGGTTGGGATTACCAGCGTTTGCCAGCGCTGGTGTTTTTTTGACCGTTGCTGTTGATTTGCTTTAGGCATTTTTTTAGCTTTTAGCATGAGTCAAAGATAACCATGATTCAAAGATAACTTAGTTTAATTTAGTTTAGTAAAGACAATTCAGCGAGCCTACCTACCATGCAAAATAGACCTTTAACCGCCCAAGACAGCCTTGACGACTGGCTCAATTATGTGTTTGGCATTCATGTATCAGCGATTGACCTAGGCTTGTCGCGCGTGTTGCCGGTGTTTGAGGCATTGAATATCGGGCAGCCAAGCGCGTATGTGTTTACTGTTGCTGGCACCAATGGCAAAGGCTCGACGACAGCAACACTGGCAGCGATTTGCCAACAGGCAGGCTACAAAACCGCGTTGTACCAGTCGCCGCATTTGTTGGTATTTAATGAGCGTATCAAAATCAATGGGCAAATGGTGAGTGATGCGGCATTGGTCGCAGCGTTGTATCGCGTGGAGCAAGCGCGGTTGGCGTGCGGTTTGACGTTGTCGTTTTTTGAGATGACGACGCTTGCCGCCATGCTGATTTTTGCCGAAGCAGAGTGCGATGTTTGGGTGCTAGAGATTGGCTTGGGTGGGCGGCTGGATGTGGTTAATATCATTGACCCCAATTTGGCGGTTATCACCAATATTGGCATTGACCATGTTGAGTGGTTGGGCGATACGCGTGAGCAAATTGGTGTAGAAAAAGCAGGGATTTTGCGCGATGACATCACGCTGGTGTATGGCGAGGCTGATATGCCGACGACCATACCAGCGCTTGTTGCCAAGCATCACGCGCGCGTGCTGCAATATGGACAGGACTATGACTACAGCAGCGAGCAGGGCGCGACAAGCTGGCACTACAGCCAAGCAGGCGTGACCTTGGCATTGCCGCTGCCCAATTTGTCGCAACACAATACCGCGACCGCCATCACTGCTGCGTTGGCAAGCGATTTGACCATCACGCGCACGCACATCGCGCATGCCTTGCCGCAGGTGCAGCTGGCAGGGCGTTTTGATCGTCGGCAACTAGACGGGCGACAATGGGTGTTTGACGTGGCGCACAACGTACACGGCATGACTTTTTTACTCAGCCAATTTGTGCCATACTGGCAAGCATATCGCACCGCCCATCCCAACGCGCAGCTATATCTAATCATTTCGATGTTGGTTGATAAAGACATCGACAGTGTGTTGCAGCATTTGCAAGCGTTGCCCTTTGTGCAGGTGTTTAGCGGTGTGATTGCCAACCCACGCGCGGCAGACAAACAATTATTACAAAATAAACTTGGTCACCATTTTACTGTACCTGCGACCGTGTTTGACGACTTAGCCGCTGCCACTTACGCCACTTTGGCAAACAGCCATACCGATGACCTCGTACTGGTCTGTGGCTCGTTTCATACCATCGGCGATGTGTTAAAAACGCTGGCGCACGTTTAAACGCGTGTGTGGTTGAGCTTAGTCAGGGCTTGTGTTTATAATTGCTTATTTTTTGGGCAAAAATTGCCGCGATGGTACAATGACAATAAGGTAGCGTGATGAAATTTTCTAAACAAATCTTGCTTAGCGCAGCCATGATGGTTGGCGGTAGTGTGCTGCTATACGCCACCGTGCATCAAATTTTGCAAAACGATGACACGCCCACCGCTGTACAAGCCCCCGATGTACCTGTGGTGAGCCAAACGGCCATCAATGCCAATCAGCCTTTGACCGTCGATGCGGCGACCGAACAACGCTTATTGGTTGAAAAACAGCGCCAACGCGAAGCCCAAGTTGCCGCGCAAGAACGTGCCGCTCAGCAGTACCTCAACGAGCAGCAGCGCATCGAAGCCGAAGCCCTGGCGCGTAGCCGTGCTGAAAACGAACGCTACCTTCAGCGCACCACCAACACCGCCGCGCCAGCTGCCAGCGCAGCCAGCGACCAACCTGCCCACACCACAAGCGCCAACCAAAACACCAACATCGCCGCCACCGTGACCCGTCCTGTCGTCACCCCACGGCGCGTTGAAGTGGTTGAGGTGATTGAGCCTGCTAACACTGCCAAATCCGAACCAACACCGCGCCCAAGCGTGCAGGCCAATCAGGTAAAGTCAAACCCAAAGACCGAACCGCCAAAGCCGCCGCAATCGCCCCCCAAACCGTCGGCTAATGCCGAACCTGCGCCCATCGTGGCAGCAGCAAGCCCCAAGCCATCAACCCAACAAACAGCGGATAAAGCCGCCAGCAAACCCAACCGTAAGCCAGAAACCCCCAAACAAACCGAGACCACCACCGCCAGTAATACCGCGCGCCCCGACCAGCACCAAGTCAAAACAGGTGAAGGCTTAATCAGCCTAGCCCGACGCTATGACATGCCAACATCCGTGCTTGCCGCTGCCAACGACTTGCCTGCCAACGGACAGCTACGCGCAGGACAAACGCTCAAAATCCCCTCACAAGCGCAAGTACAACGCCTCAAGCGTGAGGCCGAGCAAGAACAAGCACGCAAACAACGCGAAGCCGAACAAAAACAGCAACAGCGTGAGCAATTTACCGCCGCACAGCAAAAACTTCGCGAAGCACGGCGCAATGTCAAAGAAAACGATGCCAAAGGCAACTTTGGCGTGCAAGTCGCTTTAGCGGCCGATGATGACCGCGCCGAGGCCATCGTCAAAGAACTCAAAGCCGCAGGCTACAAGGTCAAAACCAGCCAAACCAGTCGCGGCGTGCGCGTTGTGGTTGGCCCTGAAACGGGCAAAGAAGCGGCCTTGGCACTCAAAGACAAAATCAACGCCGACCCGCGTGTGGATGCCAAAAATGGCTGGGTACTGTATTGGTAGCCCACGCTTAAGCGTGTGTTAAGCGTCATATTCTGTCGCATAAGTGCGCAGCATACTTGCACCCACCTGCCAGCCTCGCAATAATAACACCTCAATTCAGCCAATCCGTTCACCCTATGGGTGAGCCAAACAAGGTGTTACGATGAGTCAGACAGTTACCGCCATCATGATAGTGGCGTTTTTGGCCGTGGGGTGGTTGTTGTGGCTCAACCGCCCTGTATCGCCACGTCCTCGTACCAGCAACGCACATCCCAAACGACCTATCAAAGGCGATGAACTTGCCGTATGGCCATTTAAACCCATGCCACTGATGACCAACACCGAAGTGGCGTTTTTTGTTCAGCTCCAACAAGCCCTGCCCGAATACTTGATTTTTAGCCAAGTGCAACTGTCGCGTATTATCGCACCCATTGATGATGCCAGCGTCAATGCCGCATTTTGGTTTAATCGCATTTGTCGCATGAGTGTCGATTACGTCATTGTCGATACGGACGGCCAGCGCGTGCTGCTTGCCATCGAGCTTGATGACTGGACACACCACACGCCCAAACGCCAACAACAAGACCAAAAAAAAGACAAAGCCCTCACCAGCGCAGGCGTGCCGATTATACGCTTTGATTGCACCGCATTGCCAAGCACACCACTGCTGCGCCAAGCGTTGTATGATGCCATGCCAAGCGTGTAATGATTTAACAATAATTTGCAAAAACAGTTGCATTCAGTGTTAAAATCGCTATAATACGGATTCTCAACCACCAAAGGCGATTGGCTCAATTGGTAGAGCATCGGTCTCCAAAACCGAGGGTTGGGGGTTCGAGTCCCTCATCGCCTGCCACTCTTGGCATTATCAAGCTTATGCACTATCAAGCTTAATAGACGGGTCAATTATCATCGCCCGTTCATTAAATTGCTGATTTTGCCTATCTAAAACGTCTGTCTTAGTGTTTGTCACCTAAGGGTTGTAATCTGTGGCACAAATAGCCGATGTTGCCACCACCTGATGGGTCAATACAAACCAAATATAATAGCAGTAGATAACCAAATTATCACACAAACGTTTTAGGCATAAACATACCGTGAGTTGAGCCGCGTGGTAAATTGATAAAACCGTAAGATGGTAATAAGCGGCGTTCAAGTTAGAGATTGATTCATGAAAAAAATGCTAGAAAATAAACTCGCAGCCATGACGGGCGATCAGTTTTCTAGCCCAGCGGCAAAGCGTGCGCTGAGCCAGCCTGATGCTGCCATTACCCTGGCAAAACAATCATCGCCCAAAGATATCCTGCTTTGGGTGATAGCGATTGCAGCCTTGATTGCTGCGACCTTAACCAATGCGTATTTGCCACAATATTGGCAGCCTGCCAGCAGTGTGTGGACACGGGTGGCGGTCATTACTGGGCTGATTGTATTTGCCGTGCTGTGCCTTGCTTGGACCCAGCAGGGGCGTGCGTTTAAAACCTTGCTCGCGGATTCTCGTGTGGAGCTGCGCCGCGTTACTTGGCCGACCAAAGCTGAGGTGACCCATTACACGTGGCAAGTGGTGGTGATGACGGGCTTATTGGCACTGCTGGTGTGGCTGATGGATATGGCATTTAGCGCGATTATCCGTGCAATTATTGGCTAATTTACTTGCGATTGCTACGAAAAACCCGCCTCGGTGGGTTTTTGTTTATCCTGATTTTGCTCAGCATACAAAGCAGCGTGAGATTAAAAATTTTTTTTGGTAAAACATAGGACACAGGCTATGCGTTGGTATATCGTACAGGCGTTTTCAGGTTTTGAAAAACAAGTGCAGCGTTCATTGATTGAGCGTATCAAGCGCAGTGAGTATCAAGACGCGTTTGGGCAAGTCTTGGTACCAACCGAAGAAGTCATTGAAATGCGCGATGGCAAAAAACGCAAAAGTGAGCGTAAGTTTTTTCCAGGTTATGTGCTGATTGAAATGGATATGAACGACAACACATGGCACTTGGTCAAAGACTGCCCACGCGTGATGGGCTTTATCGGTGGCACGCCCGAAAATCCTGCGCCCATCACACCAAAAGAAGCCGAGACTATCTTAAACCGCCTGACCAGCAGCGAAAATCGCCCACGCCCCAAAACCTTGTTTGAGCCGGGTGAAGAGCTGTTGGTCATTGACGGGCCGTTTACCGAGTTTCGTGGTTTGGTTGAAAAAGTCGATTACGAAAAATCACGCTTGCAGCTGACCGTAAATGTGTTTAATCGTCCAACGCCTGTTGAGCTAGAATTTAACCAAGTAGAAAAACTCAGCTAATTTGCCATCAAGCCGATTTTGGGTGTGCCATGCCTGCGCGCATTGGGCAAATCGCTTGGGTGCATTTTTACTTGATTTTTTACTTGCGTTTTATGCAATTTTGGCTATAATATTTGCCTTTTAGTGCGCAGGCAGGCTATATAAGCCTTTAACTGGCGTACGCTAAACGGGGAGCCTAGCGGCGTTTGTACCCATCTATTGGAGTCTATCATGGCTAAGAAAATTGACGGCTATATCAAGCTGCAAGTGCCAGCAGGTAAAGCCAATCCATCACCACCCATCGGCCCTGCATTGGGTCAAAAGGGTGTGAACATCATGGCGTTCTGTAAAGAATTCAACGCTGCGACCTCAAGCATGGAACCTGGCTTGCCAATTCCTGTTGAAATTACCGTTTTCAACGACAAATCATTTACCTTCATCATGAAGTCGCCACCTGCGGCATTCTTGTTGCGTAAAGCAGCAGGCATCCAAAAAGGCTCTGGCGTACCAAACAAAAACAAAGTGGGTAAAGTCAATCGCGAGCAGCTAGAAGAAATCGTCAAAACCAAAGACGCAGATTTGACCGCAGCAGAAATCGAAGCCGCGGTGCGTACCATTGCAGGTACAGCGCGTTCAATGGGTATTGAAGTGGAGGGCGTGTAATGGCAAAACTTACCAAACGCCAAAAAGCAATCGCTGAGCGCTTTGACGAAACCAAGCAATACACCTTGGCAGAGGCTGTTGAGATTCTAAACAGCTTGCCACCTGCAAAATTCAAAGAATCGATTGATATTGCCGTAAACTTGGGTGTCGATCCGCGTAAATCTGACCAAGTGGTACGTGGTGCAACCAACTTACCAGCAGGTACGGGCAAAACCAAACGCGTTGCCGTATTCGCTCAAGGGGCTGCTGCGGACGCTGCCAAAGAGGCTGGTGCGGACGTTGTGGGGTTTGATGACCTCGCCGAGAGCATCAAAGCAGGTAACCTTGATTTTGACGTGGTGATTGCTTCACCTGACGCTATGCGTGTGGTGGGTCAATTGGGTACTATCTTAGGTCCACGTGGTTTGATGCCAAACCCAAAAGTGGGCACAGTGACCCCAAACGTTGCTGAAGCGGTGCGCAATACCAAAGCAGGTCAAGCACAATACCGTGTCGATAAAGCAGGTATTATCCACACCACTATCGGACAAGTGGGTTTTAGCGCTGATCAAATCGAACAAAACGCGCGTGCGCTAATCAACGATTTGAAACGTGCCAAACCTGCCACTTCAAAAGGCATTTATATCAAAAAAATCACCTTGACCAGCACCATGGGTCCGGGGATTGAAATCGACCCAATGCCTTATCGTCCAGCATAATTTGATGCAATGATTTTGCTGACTGCGATGTGTGCGGTTGGCAGTATTTAGCGCAGCACAACGGGTTGTGCTGTCTAAGACCGTAGGTTCAAGCTAGAGTGGGTTACACCCTGACTTGTTTAATTACCTCACAGGTAGCCTACGCAGACGGTTGGTTAAGCAATTAACGCCGTATTCCTGATAGTCCGTCGTCCAGCAGGGTGATGGGCTGTTTAACAAGGCTTATTATTGCTAAGTTTTTGCGAGCAATAATAAAATGGAGACAACCCATGGCATTAAATCTTCAAGACAAACAAGCGATTGTTGCTGAAGTAACTGAATCTGCCCAAGTTGCCTTGTCTGCTGTGGTGGCTGACGCACGTGGTGTGACAGTTGCCAAAATGACCCAACTACGTAAAGACGCGCGCGCAGCGGGTGTTGAAGTACGTATCGTGCGTAATACATTGTTGCGCCGTGCGTTGCAAGATACCGAATATGCCGTGTTAAATGACGTATTTGTCGGTCCTACGCTGATTGCATTCTCAAAAGAACATCCAGGTGCAGCCGCACGCTTGTTCAAAGAGTTTGCCAAAGCCAATGACAAATTTGAAGTCAAAGGCGCAGCGTTTGGTGGTGAATTTATCGCTGCCAACCAAATCGACCGCCTAGCGACGTTGCCAACTTACGAGGAAGCAATCGCACGCTTGATGGGTACGATGAAAGAAGCAGCCGCAGGCAAATTGGCACGTACCTTGGCAGCCTTGCGCGACCAAATGCAAGCAGGTGGCGAAGCCGCTTAAATCGTGGCTTATTGGGTACTACAAACTTTTTCAATTATTTGAGCATATTTTAGGATATTTATCATGGCATTGAGCAATCAAGAAATCCTTGACGCAATCGCAGAAAAAACGGTAATGGAAATTGTTGAGCTTATCTCAGCAATGGAAGAAAAATTCGGCGTATCTGCAGCGGCGGCTGCGGTTGCTGTGGCTGCACCTGGTGAAGGTGGTGGCGCAGCGGCTGAAGAAAAAGACGACTTCACCGTCATGCTAACTTCATTCGGCGATAAGAAAGTTGGTGTGATTAAAGCGGTTCGTGAAGCCACTGGCCTTGGCTTGAAAGAGGCCAAAGACTTGGTTGAAGGCGCACCATCAGCGGTTAAAGAAGGCGTTAGCAAAGCTGAAGCCGAAGAGCTTAAGAAAAAACTTGAAGACGCTGGTGCAACAGTCGAGCTTAAATAAGTTTAGACGAAATGCTGAGGGCGATGGGTTGCATCGCATCATCAGCAGGCAAAAGCAAAAACCAGTAGGGCTTGCCTTACTGGTTTTTTTTTGCTATACTGACAATCTTGACCTTGCGTGTTAGACCTGTGACTATTTTCTAGGCGCAATCTAGCAGCGTAAAAAAGGACATGATGGCTGTATGCACGCTAACGCATCTTGTAAGTAGCAGTACGCTGGGCTAAATACCTTGGCAGGTATTTGGCTTTTTGTCGTTTACACGTTTTTGTTACATACTGTGTTTATTTTTGTTGCGTTATTTTGCGTATCATACACCCAGCGGCATGATTCGACAAGGCTTTGACGCAAAATTACGCGCCTAGGACTAGGCAACCATCGTGATATTGGCGCAAGGCTGACCTACTTTTTATTCAATGCACAGCCGTCTGCAAGCAGTGATTAGCAGCATGGTACGCATTGAAATCTCTTGGCTTTAACTGTTTAAGGATTGTGAATGGCATACTCTTATACTGAAAAAAAACGCATCCGTAAAAGTTTTGCAAAATTGCCCACGGTTATGGACGTGCCTTATTTGTTGGCAATCCAGATGGACTCGTATGAGCAATTTTTGCAAGAAAACAAAAAGCCCAAAAGCCGTGAGAACGTCGGTCTACAAGCCGCGTTTACCTCAATTTTCCCGATTGAAAGCCACACGGGCAACGCTGAGCTACAATTTGTTGAGTATTACTTGGGCGCACCAGAATTTGATGTGCGTGAATGTATCACCCGCGGCTCTACGTATGCTGCGCCACTGCGTGTCAAAATCCGCTTGGTCATCAAAGACAAAGATGCCAAGGACAAAGACAGCAAGGCCGCAATTAAAGATATTCGCGAACAAAGCGTCTACATGGGCGAAATTCCGTTGATGACTGAGAACGGTACGTTTGTTATCAATGGTACTGAGCGCGTGATCGTGTCTCAGCTGCACCGCTCACCTGGTGTGTTCTTTGACCATGACAAGGGCAAGTCACATTCAAGCGGCAAGGTATTGTATAACGCGCGTATCATCCCTTACCGTGGCTCATGGTTAGACTTTGAGTTTGATGCCAAAGATTTGTTGTTCGCGCGTATTGACCGTCGTCGTAAGCTATTGGCCACGGTGATTTTACACGCCATCGGCATGACCAACCAAGAAATCTTGGATACCTTCTATGACAAAGTGCGCGTGTACAAAGGCGCTGAGCAATTTGAAATTGACTTAGTACCAGAACGTCTGCGCGGTGAAATGGCACAGTTTGATATCACTTCACCCGATGGGGAGGTGATTGTCGAGCAAGGTAAGCGCATCAATGCGCGCGCAATCCGCAAAATCGAGCAAGCAGGTATGACGCGCTTGCCTGTGCCCGATGAATACTTGTATGAACGCATTTTGGCGCAAGATGTCATCGTGGGGGATGATGTGGTGGCGCGTGCCAATCAGTTGATTGACCACGAAACTTTGGTCAAAATCAGCCAAGGCGATGTGGCAGAGTTTGATTTGTTGTTTACCAATGATATCGACCACGGTTCATACATCGCAGATACCTTGCGCGCGGATACCGCGACCACGCGTGAAGAAGCGCTGATTGAGATTTATAAAGTCATGCGCCCCGGTGAGCCACCAACATTAGAAACGGCTGAAAAACTGTTTGAGTCGTTGTTCTTCAACGCTGACCGCTATGACTTGTCAAATGTGGGTCGCATGAAGTTTAACCGCCGTTTGAACCGTGCGTTTGAGCCGTCTAACGATCCAGAGGTACAGCGCGAGCGCAGCGTTTTGACCAATCAAGATATCGTTGATGTGCTTAAAACCTTGATTGATATCCGTGACGGACGCGGTGTGGTGGATGATATCGACCATTTGGGTAACCGCCGTGTGCGTTCGGTCGGTGAGATGACTGAGAACCAATTCCGTGTAGGCCTCGTGCGTGTGGAGCGTGCGGTGAAAGAGCGGCTTAGCGCGGTAGAAACGGACAATTTGTCACCACAGGATTTGATTAATTCAAAACCTGTTGCCGCGGCGATTAAAGAATTCTTTGGTTCATCCCAGCTGTCACAGTTCATGGATCAAAACAACCCGTTGTCAGAGATCACCCACAAACGCCGTGTATCGGCGCTAGGTCCAGGTGGCTTGACGCGTGAGCGCGCAGGCTTTGAGGTGCGTGACGTCCACCAAACCCATTATGGCCGCGTGTGCCCGATTGAAACGCCTGAAGGTCCTAACATCGGTTTGATTAACTCGTTGGCGGTATTTGCCAAAACCAATGAATACGGTTTTTTAGAAACCCCATACCGTAAAGTGATTGACGGTAAAGTCACCGATGACATCGAGTACCTATCAGCGATTGAAGAAGTGGGCACGGTGATTGCACAAGCCGACTCTCCGATGGATAGCGATGGCAATTTGAGTGAAGCGTACGTCATGGTACGTAACTATGGTGAATTTGTGCGCATGCCTGCCGACAAGGTCACCCACATGGACGTATCACCGCGCCAAGTTGTGTCGGTTGCGGCAAGCTTGATTCCGTTTTTGGAGCATGATGACGCCAACCGCGCGTTGATGGGATCAAACATGCAACGTCAAGCCGTGCCTACCTTGCGCTCGGATAAACCGCTGGTGGGTACGGGCATGGAACGTCACGTGGCACGTGACTCTGGCGTGTGCGTGATTGCCAAGCGCGGCGGGGTGATTGCGGACGTTGATGCCAGCCGTATCGTCGTGCGCGTCAATGAAGATGAGATGACCGCAGGTGAAGCAGGTATTGATATTTATAACTTGGTCAAATACACACGCTCCAACCAAAACACCTGTATCAACCAGCGCATTATCGTCAATTTAGGCGACGTGATTGCGCGTGGTGACATCTTGGCGGATGGTCCTTCAACCGACTTGGGTGAGTTGGCGCTGGGTCAAAACATGCGCGTGGCATTCATGCCGTGGAATGGCTACAACTTTGAAGACTCGATTTTGCTATCTGAGCGTGTGGTGCGCGATGACCGTTTCACCACCATCCACATTCAAGAATTGACCTGTGTGGCGCGTGATACCAAATTGGGCACAGAAGAAATCACCGCCGATATTCCAAACGTGGGTGAGGCGGCACTGGCAAACCTTGATGAAGCAGGTATCGTGTATATCGGGGCAGAAGTCGAGGGCGGCGATATTTTGGTGGGTAAAGTAACGCCAAAAGGTGAGACCCAGCTGACACCAGAAGAAAAATTGCTGCGCGCAATTTTTGGTGAAAAAGCTGCTGACGTCAAAGACACCTCGCTACGCGTGCCATCGGGTACCAAAGGCACGGTGATTGACGTGCAGGTCTTTACCCGTGATGGGCTAGAAAAAGACAGCCGCGCCTTGGCGATTGAAAAAGCCCAGCTAGATAGCTACCGCAAAGACCTAAAAGAAGAGCTACGCATCTTTGAAAATGCCGCAAGAGGCCGCATTATTGGTCTATTGACAGGGCAAAGTGTGAGCGGTGGCGCTGGGCTGAAATCAGGCACTGAGCTGACCGAAGCCATGTTGCAGGACATGACGATGGACACCTTGCTGGATATTCAGCCAACGCAGGAGGACATCGCCGACCGTTTGAGCCAAATCGGTGAATTCTTGAGCGATAAGCAAAAAGAAATCGACGATAAATTTAGCGAGAAAAAACGCAAACTGACCACAGGCGATGATCTGACCCACGGTGTGCAAAAAATCGTCAAGGTCTATCTAGCCGTTAAACGTCGCATCCAACCGGGCGACAAAATGGCAGGCCGTCACGGTAACAAAGGTGTGGTTTCACGCATCATGCCGATTGAAGACATGCCATACGATGAAAACGGCAATCCTGTGGATGTGGTGCTAAACCCACTGGGCGTACCATCGCGGATGAACGTTGGTCAGATTTTGGAAACCCACTTGGGCGGAGCGGCCAAAGGCTTGGGTGAGAAAATCGACCGTATGCTCAAACAACAAGCCGCGGTGGCAGAATTGCGCGAGTTTTTGGACAAAATTTATAACCAAATCGGCGGTGAAACCGTGGACTTGGATAGCCTAAATGATGATGAAATCATCGGCTTGTCAAAAAACTTGACCGCAGGTGTGCCGATGGGTACGGCTGTGTTTGACGGCGCTAAAGAGAACCAAATCAAGGGCTTGCTTGAGCTTGCCGACATGCCAACCAGTGGGCAGCAGGTGTTGTTTGATGGCCGCACAGGTCAGCAGTTTGACCGCCCTGTCACCGTTGGCTACATGTATATGCTCAAGCTCAACCACTTGGTGGATGACAAAATGCACGCGCGCTCAACGGGCTCTTACTCGTTGGTGACCCAACAGCCACTGGGCGGTAAAGCGCAGTTTGGTGGTCAGCGCTTTGGTGAGATGGAAGTGTGGGCGCTTGAGGCGTATGGCGCGGCATATACCTTGCAAGAGATGCTTACCGTTAAATCTGACGACGTTGATGGTCGCACGCGTATGTACAAAAACATCGTTGATGGTGAGCAAAACATGGCACCGGGTATGCCTGAATCCTTCAACGTTTTGACCAAAGAAATCAAATCGTTGGGTATCAACATTGAGCTAAAAGACCACAGCAAAAATAAAGCCTAATTTAGTAGTGTGATGCGACAATCGTAACCCATGCAGGTTGGCAACATCGTGTTGCCGTCCTGCTTACCATGGAGAAGTCATTTGAAAGATTTATTAGGTAACATGAAAACGTCTATCGAATCTGGTAATCCAGAATTTGACAGCATTCAAATTTCTTTGGCATCACCCGATACCATCAAATCTTGGTCATATGGTGAGGTCAAAAAACCAGAAACCATCAACTACCGCACCTTCAAGCCTGAGCGTGACGGTCTGTTTTGTGCCAAAATCTTTGGCCCTGTCAAAGATTATGAGTGTCTATGTGGCAAATACAAACGCCGCAAATTCCAAGGCATCATCTGTGAAAAATGTGGTGTAGAAGTCACCACAGCTAAAGTGCGCCGCGAGCGTATGGGGCATATTGAGCTTGCCAGCCCCGTGGCACATATTTGGTTCTTAAAATCATTGCCAAGCCGTATTGGTTTGTTGCTTGATATGACATTGCGTGATATTGAGCGCGTGTTGTATTTTGAAAGCTACGTGGTTACCGACCCTGGTATGACCACGCTAGAAAAATACCAACTGCTTGATGATGAAGACTACTTTAAGGCATTGGAGCAATTTGGCGATGACTTTACCGCCAAAATGGGCGCAGAAGCCGTGCAAGATCTGCTGCGTGATATCGATATCGACCTAGAAATCGATCAATTGCGTGAAGAAATTCCCAACACAGGCTCAGAAACCAAACTCAAAAAAATGTCAAAACGTTTGAAATTGTTGGAATCCTTCCGCGATTCAAACAACAAGCCTGAGTGGATGGTCATGACGGTGTTGCCGGTGTTGCCACCTGATTTGCGTCCTTTAGTACCGCTTGAAGGCGGACGTTTTGCGACCTCGGATTTGAACGACTTATATCGTCGTGTCATCAACCGTAACAATCGTCTAAAACGCCTGCTTGAGCTCAACGCACCAGATATTATCGTGCGCAATGAAAAACGCATGTTGCAAGAATCTGTCGATGCACTGCTTGATAACGGTCGCCGTGGTCGCGCTATCACAGGTAGCAACAAACGCCCACTTAAATCACTTGCCGATATGATTAAAGGTAAGCAAGGGCGTTTTCGTCAAAACCTATTGGGTAAACGCGTGGATTACTCAGGGCGTTCGGTCATCACCGTAGGTCCATACCTGCGTTTGCACCAATGTGGTTTGCCAAAAAAAATGGCGCTGGAATTGTTCAAGCCATTTACTTACGCCAAACTGCTACAAAACGGCATCGCAACCACCATCAAAGCTGCCAAAAAAATGGTTGAGCGTGAAGAGCCTGCTGTGTGGGATATGCTAGCCAGCGTGATTCGCGAGCACCCTGTTTTGCTCAACCGCGCGCCAACACTGCACCGTTTGGGCTTGCAAGCGTTTGAGCCGGTATTGATTGAAGGTAAAGCCATTCAGCTACACCCGTTGGTATGTACCGCGTTCAACGCTGACTTTGACGGTGACCAAATGGCAGTGCACGTGCCTTTGACCCTAGAGGCGCAGCTTGAGGCACGCGCGTTGATGATGTCTACCAACAACATCCTATCGCCTGCCAACGGTGACCCCATCATCGTACCGTCGCAGGACGTGGTATTGGGCTTGTACTATATCAGCCGTTCACACATCAATGCCAAAGGCGAGGGCATGACTTTTGCCAACGTTGAGGAAGTGTACCGTGCGTTAGGCACAGGTGAATTGAGCGTCAATGCCAAAATCCGTGTGCGCGTGGCAGAAACCAGCTTTGATGACGAGGGCAATGCCAGCGTTAGCCATCGTATGATTGACACGGTAGCAGGCCGCTGCTTGATCTGGAACATCACGCCAAAAGGTATGAGCTTTGATGAAGTTAATAAAGAGATGAGCAAAAAGAACATCTCACGCTTGATTAACTCATGCTACCGTAAAATGGGTGTTAAGGACAGCGTCATGTTCGCTGACCAATTGATGTATCTTGGTTTTGCCCAAGCGACGCTATCGGGTGTATCGATTGGTATGGAAGACATGGTCATTCCACCCAATAAAGCCACGATTATCGAAGCTGCCGATGCTGAAGTGCGTGAAATTGAAAGCCAGTTTGAGCAAGGTTTTGTGACCTCAGGCGAGCGATATAACAAGGTAATTGATATTTGGTCACGTACCAACGACCAAATCGCCAAAGCGATGATGGAAAACTTGTCCCAAGACACCGTGATCAACCGTGATGGTGAAGAAGAGAAGGAAAAATCCTTTAACTCAATTTACATCATGTCGGATTCAGGTGCACGGGGTAGTGCAGCACAGATTCGTCAGTTGGCAGGTATGCGTGGTTTGATGGCAAAACCAGACGGCTCAATCATCGAAACCCCGATTAAAGCCAATTTCCGTGAAGGTTTGAGCGTATTGCAGTACTTTATCTCAACCCACGGTGCGCGTAAAGGCTTGGCAGATACCGCACTCAAAACCGCCAACTCAGGGTATTTGACCCGTCGCTTGGTTGACGTTGCACAAGATTTGGTGATCACTGAAACCGATTGTGGTACCGACAAAGGTGTGCTCATGAAACCACACATTGAAGGTGGTGAAATCATCGAGCAACTAGGCGACCGTGTGTTAGGTCGTGTGCTAGCACGTGATGTGGTATCAAACACCACACAAGAAGTCGTGATTCCAGAAGGTACTTTATTGGATGAACGTTGGGTGCGCGTGCTTGATGAGCACGGTATCGACGAAGTTTGGGTGCGCTCGGTCATCACCTGTGAAGTACCGTATGGCGTGTGTGCGCAGTGTTACGGCCGTGACTTGGCGCGTGGTCACCGTGTCAATATCGGTGAATCTGTGGGTGTTATGGCAGCGCAGTCAATCGGTGAACCAGGCACACAGCTGACCATGCGTACATTCCACGTGGGTGGTGCGGCAAGCTCGGCTTCGGTTGAGAACAGCATTCAGGTCAACAAAGGCGGTACGGTTCGTTTCCAAAACTTCAAAACTGTGCAGCACAGCGATGGCTATTTGGTTGTGGTATCACGTTCAGCAGAGCTTAGCATTACCGACGAGCTAGGACGTGAGCGCGAGCGTTATAAAGTACCTTACGGTTCATCGGTCAATATCAACGACGGCGACGCCGTTGAAGCGGGACAAGTGATTGCTAAATGGGATCCGCATACCCACCCAATCATCACCGAGGTGTCGGGTACCGCACGCTTCAACGACATCACTGATGGCATCACCGCTACGCTGAAAATTGATGAAGCCACGGGTATGAGCTCGTATGAGATTTTGGCAACCAAAGACCGCCCATCAAGTGGTAAGGACTTGCGCCCTGCAATCGTTTTAGACACTGCCGATGGCAAAGAAGTCGTCTATTTCTTGCCACCACAAACCATCTTACGCGTGCGTGAAGGTGAGCAGGTAGAAGTCGGTTCGGTACTTGGGCGTGTGCCACAAGCGTCGACCAGTACCAAAGACATCACGGGTGGTTTGCCACGCGTTGCTGACTTGTTCGAAGCGCGTCGCCCGAAAGACCATGCCATTATGGCAGAAATGAGCGGTGTGGTATCGTTTGGTAAAGACACCAAAGGCAAAAACCGTTTTGTCATCACCAACGATGATGGTGAAGTGCATGAGGAATTGATTCCAAAATGGCGTCAAATCAACGTCTTTGAAGGTGAACGTGTCGAGCGCGGTGAGGTGATTGCCGACGGTCCACAAAACCCACACGATATCTTGCGTTTAAAAGGCGAAACCGAATTGGCAAATTACATTGTCAATGAGGTGCAAGAGGTGTATCGCTTACAAGGGGTAAAAATCAACGACAAGCACATTGAGGTAATTATTCGCCAAATGCTGCGTAAAGTTGAAATCGTCGATGGTGGTGACTCAAGCTACTTCAAAGGCGACCAAGCCGAGTATGCAGACATTGTTGCTATGAATGCCAAACTCAACGCGGAAAACAAATTCCCAATCAAGTTTGAGCGTTTGCTATTGGGTATCACCAAAGCGTCATTGGCAACCGAAAGCTTTATCTCGGCGGCGTCGTTCCAAGAAACCACGCGTGTCTTGACAGCAGCGGCGGTAACGGGCAAAGTCGATGACCTACGCGGCTTGAAAGAAAACGTTGTGGTCGGACGTTTGGTGCCATCGGGCACAGGTCTGGCATACCACAACCAACGCCAGCACAGCGCAGACGTGGTGACCGAAAATGAGCAAGATGCTGCCATGATCGCGCTTGATCCAATCACCGCACAGGCAGACCCTGAACAAGCGTTTAGTGACTTTGATGACCGCTTTGCTGAAGAGTTTAATCAGTCGCAGCCATAAGATTGTTAGGTAACTAAAAAAAAGGTTGGCGTAATGCCAGCCTTTTTTGTGGCAAAAACTTTGCCGATGCCAAGTCATACGATGAAATACACCAATTTTTAGGGTAAAATGCGCTGATTGTTTCATCAATTTTCTTTTAACTTGCGAGTAAAATTCATGCCAAATCGTCCCGATAGTCCCCAAGCTGCCCTGCAACTACTCAAAGATGGCAACGCCCGTTTTGTCGAAAGTCTCAAAGACCCCAATGCTGTCTTACTTGCCAGCAATGCTTTGACGCAAGAACATGCACCATTTGCCATTATTTTGGGCTGCTCGGACGCGCGCGTGCCTGCCGAATTGGTATTTGACCAAGGTTTGGGAGATTTATTTGTCATTCGTGTGGCAGGCAATATCGTTGCACCATCGCAAATTGGTTCGGTTGAGTTTGCCGCTGAAAAATTTGGTACCAGCCTTGTGGTTGTGCTTGGGCATTCACATTGCGGTGCGGTGACCGCGTGTGTCGAAAGCGTCATGAACCCCGACCAATACGTGACGCCAAATCTGCGCGCCATCGTGGATCGCATTCGCCCAAGTGTCTATAACCTGCATGAAATCTACACCGCGAGTGGACAAGCGGTTGATGAAAATGAGCTGATTGAACGCGGTGTCAAAGCCAATGTGCGTATGTCGGTCAGTCAGCTAAAACACGGCTCACGTATTTTAGAAGACGCGGTTGAAAGTGGTAAGCTATTGATTGTCGGAGCAAACTACGACCTAGAAACAGGGCAAGTACACTTTTTTGAATAACAAATTTGCACTACAACATCAAACAGGAGCATTAAATGACTGACCATAACACCAACACCCAAAACAACACCCAAGGCTATGTGTTTAACCACACCATGCTGCGCGTCAAAGATCCACAGGTCTCACTGGATTTTTACCAAAACGTGTTGGGCATGACACTGTTGCACCGCAGTGCATTTCCCGATGCTCAGTTTGATTTGTATTTTTTGGCAAAACTGACCGATGAAGAGCTGGCAAATTTGCCCACCGATGATGCCGCGCGCGCTGAATACACCTTTCGCCAACGTGGCATTTTGGAGCTAACCCACAACTACGGCACAGAAAACGACCCCAATTTTAGCTACCACAGCGGCAACAGCGAGCCAAAAGGCTTTGGGCATATTTGTTTTAGCGTACCTGACTTGCACGCCGCGGTGGCATGGTTTGACCAAAACAACGTAACCTTTCAAAAACGCCCCGAGCAAGGCGGCATGAAAAACATCGCGTTTATCAAAGACCCTGATGGCTATTGGATTGAAATCGTTCAAGCGGACTTGATGCGCTAATACGATACACAAACAAACAGGCCAAAACGGACGCAGCGTTTTGGCCTGTTTGTTGAGCTTGTTGGTATCAGCCGAGTCGGGCGTGTTGCTCACCAAGTGCCAGCCAATCTTGCGGCTTTAGATAAAAGTCGGTGAGTTCAAACTCAGGCGTATTCGGTCGCGGTTCATAACGGTACTGCCAACCCGTCAAAGGCGGCAGGCTGACCAAAATCGACTCGGTGCGCCCATGGCTTTGCAGCCCAAATAACGTGCCTCGGTCATACACCAAGTTGTATTCAACATAACGCCCACGGCGGTAGAGCTGAAAATCGCGCTGGGCGGTGGTGTAGGGCGTGTGCTTGCGTTGTTCAAAAATCGGCAAAATCGCGTTTAAATAACCGTTGCCCACCGCCTGCATAAAAGCAAAACAGGTGGCAAAATCCCAGCCCATGCTCTGTGTATTGACATCATCATAAAACAGACCACCAATACCGCGCTGCTCACCGCGATGCGCCAAATAAAAATATTCATCACACCAGCGCTTAAACTGTGGATACACCGCCTCGCCAAATGGCTGGCATAGGTCGTGGCATACTTTGTGCCAATGCACGCAATCTGCTAACACGGGATAAAACGGTGTTAAATCAAACCCACCACCAAACCACCAAATCGGCTCAGCATCGTCTTTTTCGGCGATAAATAAACGCACGTTGGCGTGACTGGTGGGCACGTGCGGATTTTTGGGATGCACCACCAAAGACACGCCCAACGCTTGCGCCTGTCTGCCTGCCAGCTCAGGATGACGTGCTGTAGCGGTTGGTGGTAGCTGCTTGATGTTGATATGGCTGAACATCACCCCTGCTTTTTCGATGACTTGACCGCCTTGCAGCACGCATGAGCGCCCACCACCACCGCCTTGCTCAATCGGGCGTTGCCATTCATCAACCAAAAACTTGGCATCTGTAGCACCATCTACACCACCTTGCTGTTCTTGGGCGGTCAGCGCCTCGCAAATGCGCTGTTGTAAATCCAGCAAAAAAGCGCGCACATCGGCAATGGTCGTCATAATCATCCTTTTCAGTGTAAAAGATATCGTTAGTTTAACACAAACTTGCGTGCTATACGCTTGCCCACGCTGTACCGCAAATCTGCGGTATAAACTCCAGCGTTATGGGAATCGTCAAAAAATTAACCGCTTGATAAGCATAAAAAAACGATGCCCGATTGAGCACCGTTTTTGTTAGGTAGTCAGTAAAACTGATTAGAATTTTACTTTTGCACCGATGGTCCATAGGTCGGCATCAGAGCTGGCATAGTCATACGAGGCTTCTAAGTCAACGTTCGATGCTGCATGGTAGCCAAGACCTAGACCACCTGCCAAGCTGGTATCTTTAGATTCTGATTTGTACTTAGCTTTCACCAAGTTGGTATCAACAATATCAGCATCACCTTTAACTTCGGTGCGAGCGATACCTAGACGACCTTTGGCATATACGGGGGTATTCTCAAAGTTGTAGGTGTAAGTACCATACAAGCCATAAGTTTTGGCATCGTAATCGCCTTTCACATCACCGACATTGGTTTTAAAGGTCGCGTCCGCATCATCAGTGCCCACGTATTCAATTTCAGCACCCCAGTTAGGGTCAAATTGATAGCCCAGTACCACGCCATAAGCGGTTGCTTTGTCAGTATCGGCGTTATCTACGTCACCGTCTAATTGACCGATTTTAACCCCTGCATACGCTTGACCATTGTAACCCCAAGCGTTGGTATTGTTGGTGTTGTAAGTGGTGGTGTTGTAAGCAGGTGCATTGTTGTATGCAGTCGCTGCATGAGCACCTGTGGTGATTGCTGCGCTGGCAAGCAATAGTGCTAGTGTTTTATTGATTGTTTTCATGGATTGCTCCTCCTCGATAACTATCACGCCAAAGCCTAGCAAGATATCAGTTCAGATATTCGTGCGTTGGCGTGTTGATGAGGCTATATTAGCAATCGGCTGCACCCTATGTGTCAGTGTTTGACGGCAAACGGGTAAGTAATTGCAAGTAAGGTAACGATTTTACGCCAAAAGCCGCTATTTTGAAATTTTTTGTTACCTTTATTGCAATACTTTGTTACATGTTGGGCGGTTAAATTGTAATAAAATTTGTGCAGCAGCGGTTTAAGAGGCGACTTTGTCCATCCATCACGCATAGCACAAGCGGCTGTCCTGACCCATTGCCCCGCGCTATTAGGTCGCCTTGTTGCCTAGCAAGGCGCGTAAATTGGCTAGATAATCGTCAGCGGTTTTGGGCTTGCCATCGCTTGCCGCGCTGCCGACAGGCTTTTTGAGCATGGGCGCGTCTAGGTGGTCATGCGGCAGTTCATCCAAAAAGCGGCTGGGCGTGGTGGTGCGCATTTGTCCGCCGCCGCGTCGCTGGCTGGCGTGCAACAAGGTTAGCTCTTTTTTGGCACGGGTGATGCCCACATACATCAAACGGCGCTCTTCTTCGATACTGTCGGCGACGATGGAGTTTTTGTGCGGCAACAGCTCTTCTTCTAGCCCCATGATATACACATAGTCAAATTCTAGCCCTTTGGCGGCGTGTAGGGTCATCAGATTGACTTTGTTGGTGTTCTCCTCTTCTTGTTGCTGCTCAAGCATATCAAGCAGTACCAATTTACGAATGACCGCGTCAATCGTGCGCTCGTCGTCACTTTCTGCGCGGTTAATGAGATTTTGAATACTGCTGTATAGGGTGTCGATGTTGTCGATACGCACTTTTTCTTGCTGGGGGGTTTTGGCTTCGGCTTTGACCAAGTCGATATAGCCTGTTTCATCAATCATCTGGCGCACCAGCGGCACAGGGTCGGGGTGTTGGTCAAGCTCGCGCGTGTAATGTTCGATAAAGTCGGCAAAGGTTTTAAGTTCATTGGCGGCCTTTTTGGGCAGGGCGTGGCTAAGCCCTGCGTGGCTGCTGGCTGCCAACAACGAGATCTGCTGTTCTTGCGCAAATAGTCCCAATTTCTCAAGGCTGGCAGGTCCAAGCCCACGCTTGGGCGTGTTGATGATACGCAAAAATGCGCTGTCATCCTCGGGGTTTAAAATCAAGCGCAAATAGCCCATGATGTCTTTGATTTCGCTGCGCGCAAAAAACGACGTACCGCCCGATAGTTTATAAGGCACTTGCATTTGGCGTAGCTGTGCCTCTAGCATCCGCGCTTGAAAGTTGCTGCGATACAATACGGCATAGTCTTGCCATTCGTTGCCGTGGCGCAATCGGTGGGTGACGATTTCTTTTGCCACGCGCTCGGCTTCATCGTCGTCATTGCGGCAGTTGATAACGCGAATAAGCTCGCCATGTCCTTTGTCTGACCACAGTTTTTTTTCAAACAAATGCTCATTGTTGGTGATGACTGCGTTGGCGGCGTGCAAAATGCGGTTGGTTGAGCGGTAGTTTTGCTCAAGTTTAACCACTTTGAGTTTGGGAAAATCCTGCTGCAACAGCGCCATATTCTCAGGCTTCGCGCCGCGCCACGCGTAAATCGACTGGTCATCATCGCCGACCACGGTAAAGCGCGCCTGCACACCAACCAACAGCTTAATCAGCTCATACTGTGCGGTGTTGGTGTCTTGGTATTCATCAACCAACAGATAACGAATGCGGTTTTGCCACTTGTCACGCACCTGCGGCTGCGCCTGCAAAATCTGCGTCGGTAGCACAATCAAATCATCAAAATCCACCGCGTTGTACGCGCGCAAGTTGCGTTCATACAGCTCGTATAAGGTGGCAAACAGCATATCCTCGGGGTCAGACAGCGTGGCTGCTGCCTGCTCGGGGCGTATCAAGTCGTTTTTCCAGTCGGATATCATCTTGATGGCTTTGCCGACCAGTTCACGGCTTTCAGCACCGCTCATGTTGTCGCGTACCATCAAATCCATCAGCAGCCGCTTGCTGTCCTCACTGTCCATGATGGAAAAATTGCCTTTAAGCGGTGTGTGCAGCAGCTCATAGCGCAAAAACTGCAAGCCAAATTGGTGAAACGTCGAGACCGTCAAGCCGCGCGTTTTGTCACTGGGCAATAGCTTTTGCACACGCGCCTTCATCTCACGCGCCGCTTTGTTGGTAAAGGTCACTGCCGTGATACGTTCGGCAGGCATTTGGCATTGCTCAATCAAGTAGGCGATTTTGCGCGTGATGACTGAGGTTTTGCCCGACCCTGCGCCCGCCAGCACCAATAGCGGGCCTGAAACGTATTGCATGGCTTCTTGTTGGCGGGGGTTAAGTTGGCTCATAAGACATCTCAAAATTTAGGCAAAAAGTTTTTGGCAAAATCAGCGCGTATTATAAGCCGTTTGGGCAAAAACTGGCAAAGCAATCAGCCAAAAATAGACAAAAATCAACGCCAAATCATGGCGTTAAACGGTGTTTATGACCAACAGGACAAAAAAAACCAAGCGCTGGGGCTTGGTTTTGCTAAAATTTTGGGCGGCAGGACAACGGCTAAGGGCGTGTAGTCGAACGCGCCTCAGGTTGGTTTAGCGTGCTAATCACGCTGTCGGTTTGGCTGATGATGCTAGCACCGTCTGCGCTGGCGGTTGGTACAGGGTCACCTGCCAGCCGAAAGCCAATCATCAAAAACACCAATAATGCGATGGCAAAGCCAATACTTTTGCCGATGGGTAAACGCTCTTCCGATTCTGACACGCTTAACTCCCTAAGCCTGATAAAACAGCGCCAATCACTTGGCAATCATAGCCTAGCTTAGCACCAAATCTGCGTTTACCCAGTAGCATTATGTGAACGCGGCTTATCCGTTTGTAGCCATTGCGAACGGTTGTATTCTAGCGCGCGCTTTGCAACTGTTTTGCCGCCTCTAGGGCAAAATAGGTTAAAATCCCATCCGCGCCAGCACGGCGAAAACCCAGCAGACTCTCTAAAATCACCGTGTCGCTAAGCCAGCCATTTTGGATCGCTGCCATGTGCATGGCGTACTCGCCCGAAACTTGATAGGCATACGTGGGTACGCCAAAGGTTGATTTGACCTCACGCACCAAGTCCAAATACGGTTGCCCAGGTTTAATCATCACCATATCCGCGCCTTCTTGGATATCAAGCGCGACCTCATGCAGTGCTTCGGCACGGTTGCCAAAGTCCATTTGGTATTGTTTTTTGTGTCCGCTTTTAAGGTTGCCTGCGCTACCGACCGCGTCGCGAAATGGCCCATAATAGGCTGATGCGTATTTGGCTGAATACGCCATGATGGCGGTATTGACAAAGCCTGCTGCGTCCAATGCTTGGCGCAATGCCCCAATACGCCCGTCCATCATATCTGACGGTGAGATGATGTCCACGCCTGCGCGGGCATGGTTTAAGGTCTGTTTGACCAAAATCTCGACGGTTGGGTCATTGACCACATAGCCGCTGTCATCCAAAATACCGTCTTGCCCGTGGGTGGTGTAGGGGTCAAGCGCGACATCGGTCATGACGACCATGTCAGGCACGTCGCGTTTGAGAGCCTCAATCGTGCGGCTAACCAGGTTGCCATCGGCATACGCGGCTTCTGCCAGTGGCGATTTGTCCGCCATTTCAACCACGGGGAATAGGTCAATCGTGGTCACGCCAACATCCAACAGTTGCTTGGCATAATCAACGATTAAATCAATACTCAAACGCTCAACACCTGGCATACTGGGGATAGCTTGGCGTTGGTGGTTGCCCTCCATGACAAACACAGGCGCGATTAAATGCTTGGGCGCAAGCGACACCTCTTGCACCATCGCGCGGATGTTGTCGTTGTAGCGCAAACGGCGCAAACGTGTTTGTGGGAAGCTGCGGTTGAATACATAGCTCATGGTGTTATCCTTATTTTAGTTGATGGGGGATGATACTGTCAGGTGGTTGGCGCTTGCGCGCGCCATGTGGCTATTGTAGCATAGCTGGGCAAATTACATTTTGCACGGTCTGTAACCGTTGGTGTATGCCCAATGACAAACCTAACACGGGTTTTGCCCATACTTTGACCCTCAATTTTTTTATGCACAAGGAAGTGAATTATGCCAACCAATCAATCATGTCATCGCCAACATGACGATGTGGACGTATCGGATTTTAATGCCGAATCCGCGCCATCGCTTGCCAAGCCACCGCTGACCACACTGGGGGATGAAATCGCACAGGTTATGACCGCGATGCCGTTTGCTCAGTTATGCCAAATGCGTTTTGCGTTAGAAGATGGGCAGATGGTTGGGCGTATTGACAACCATGCAGGCTTAATCGGCAATCCGCATTTTAAGATTTTGCACGGTGGGGTGGCGGCAACGCTGCTTGATACCATTGGCGGTGTGGCATCAATGTTTGAGATTTATCGGCGCGATATCGGCACGTTTGACGAGCAGCGTCAGCGTGTCCAGCGCATCGCAACCACAGATTTGCGCATTGATTATCTTGCCCCAGGGCGTGGTACGGCGTTTGTTGCCACCGCAGAAATCATCCGCATGGGGCGTAAAGGCTGTACCACACGCATGTTATTGGTCAATCAAGACGGCACGCTGATTGCGCACGGTATGGCAAGTTATACTTACTAAAGACTATGAACAAACAACGCGCTGCCAATTTGACGGCGCGTTTTTAGCGTTTGTTCAAAGCAAAGGTTTATTGATTTGTCAGCTGTGTGGTTGTGGTATTGGTGATTGCCACTGCACGGTCGCCTTGGATGTTTTGTACGTTGGTTGGCAGCACACGGCGTGTAACGTTGGTTACCACGGTGCTGGCATTTTGGTAGCGCGGGCTGGGCGCATCTAATGGCACGTCAAGATTGACACCACCACCTAGTACTTGATACAGCTGAATTTGGCTGACCAATTGCGCTTGTCGGGTATTTAAAATGCTTTGTTGGGTGCTATAAATTGAGCGTTGCGCGTCAAGCACGTTGAGGTAGTTATCCAATCCTGCTTTAAAACGCGCGTCGGCGATTTGGCGGTTTTTTTGGTTGGCCGTTAGCATACGGTCATACGCGGCAAGCTGGTCTTTGAGCGTGGCACGCGTGGCAAACACGTCATTGACTTCTTTAAACGCGGTTTGGATGGATTTTTCATAGTTGTTCAGCGCTTGTTGCTCGGTGATTTCGGCAAGCTCATAGTTAATCCGTCGTCTGCCTGCATCAAAAATCGGTAGGCTCACCGTGGGGGTGATGCCCCAATTAAATGTGCCGCTTTTAAACAAATCCGACAGCTCAAGGCTTGCCGTGCCGACACTGCCCGATAAACCAATCGATGGGAAAAACGCTGCGCGTGCCGCCTCAATGTTCGCGCCTGCACCTTTGAGCGTGTGCTCAGCTTGGCGGATGTCGGGGCGGTACAGCAGCAAGTCACTGGGTAGGCCTGCATTAAATACGCGGTTGTTGGTAATGCTGTTGATGGCAGGCGGTGGCAGTAAGCTGTTGTCAATCGGTGTCCCGACCAAATAGCGCAAGGCGTTGCGGTTTTTTAGTAAGTTGGTTTCAGCATTGGCGATGGATACGCGTGCGGATTCGACCAACGACTGCGCTTGTACGGTGGTAAGTTGCGAGTCTAGCCCTGCTTCATAGCGTTTGCGGTTGATGCGCAGCGAATCCTCACGGGTTTTGAGGGTTTGGCGGGCAAGCTCAAGCTGTGCTAGGTTGTAGCTATAGGCCACATAGCTTTGCGCGATGTTGCTAATCAAGCTGATTTGCACCGCATCTTTTGCCGCTGCGGTGGCCAAAAAATCTTGCAGCGCGGCTTCTTTTAGGCTGGCGATACGCCCCCAAAAGTCAAACTCATAGCTTGCCAGCGCCAAGCCGACGTTGTAGCGCGTGTTTGCCGTGCCGTCAAAATCGCCTGTACGCGCCGCACTAGCCGAGCCATTGAACGTTGGCAAATCATTGATATCAGTGATTTGGTATTGCGCGCGCGATTTTTGAATGGCCAACACGGCGGCGTTGATGTCTTTGTTGTTTTCAAGCCCCAGCTCAATCAACCGACGCAGGCGCGCGTCGCTATAAAAGTCTTGCCAACGCTGGGCGGCGACGCTTGGCTCATCGGCGCGGCTGACGGTTTCGCTGTCGTGAATTTCGTAGGGCTGCGTGGTGGGGATTTGTGGCTGAGCGACCACGGCTTCGGTTTTGCGTGCAGGGGCGGTTTGGCACGCGCTCAAGGCCAACATTGCACCCACACTTGCCCACAGCGTCGTTTGGCGTGCGACACGCTGTAGCGCGTGGCGCGGTGGGTGGGCAGGTAGGGCGTGGTTGATTACTGGATTTTGCATAAGACCTTCTTATGACCACTGTCACGGTTCATCAGATGAATAATAAAAGGCGGCGTAAAAACTGGCAAGTCATCCAACTTGCCAGCGTACGCAACCGTTTAATCGTCTTTTTTTAGCACCAACGGCGTTTGGCGGTCGCTAGGTGCGTACACTGCACCATTTGGCGTGACTAGCTGCTCGTGGTGGTCATCTGTTGGCAGATGATCCGCAGCGTGTGTGTCGTCAGACGCATCAGGATTGCGCGGTGGTTTTTTGCCTTTGATAATCGAGCGCACCCACACATAAAACATTGGGATAAAGAAAACCCCCAACAGCGTCGCGCTCACCACACCACCCAACACACTGGTACCAATCGCGTTTTGACTGCCCGAACCTGCGCCTGTCGCGCGGAATAACGGCACTACACCAATACCAAACGCCAAGGATGTCATGATAATCGGACGCAGCCGCTGGCGTGCCGCCACAGTGACCGCGTTAAACAAATCATGCCCAGCGTCTTGCCGCTCTTTGGCAAATTCGATAATCAAAATCGCGTTTTTGGCCGACAGTCCGACAACGGTCAGCAAACCCACTTGCAAATACACATCATTGGTCAAGCCGCGCAGCGCGGTGAATAGCACCGCACCCAATACACCAAGCGGCACAACCAACAGCACAGCAAACGGAATCGACCAGCTTTCATACAACGCCGCCAAACACAAGAACACGACCAAAATCGACACCGCATACAACATCGGTGCTTGGTTACCTGACTTGCGCTCCTCAAGTGACAAGCCTGTCCACTCATAGCTAATGCCTTGTGGTAGTTTGGCAATCATGTTTTCCATGGCTGTCATGGCCTCACCCGAGCTTCTGCCCGGTGCCGCGCTGCCTTGGATGTTCATCGATGGCAAGCTATTATAGCGGTTAAGGTTGGGTGAACCAAACTGCCAACGCGTCGTTGCCAACGCGGTAAACGGCACCATATCGCCATGGACATTGCGCACATACCACTTGTTTAAATCCTCAGGTGTGGTACGACTGCTGGCCTCGCCTTGCACATACACGCGTTTGACACGTCCACGGTCAAGGAAGTTATTGACATAGGTACTGCCCCAAGCGGTTGAAAGCAAGCTGTTGATGCTACCAGGATTGACCCCCATGGTGCTGGCTGCGTCGTAATCGATATCGACCTTTAATTGTGGCGAATCCTCTTGCCCATTGGGGCGTACGCCTGCCACGGTGTCGTTTTGCGCTGCCATACCCAATAGCATGTTGCGTGCCTCAAGCAGTTTTTCATGCCCAAGGTTGCCTGCGTCTTGTAGCTGTAAATCAAAACCGTTTGCCGTACCCAAGCCCTGAATCGATGGCGGCGTGATGGCATATACCGACGCTTCATTGACCTGTGTCATGAAATAGCCCATCGCACGACCTGCCACCGCTTGCGCGGTACGCTCAGCGCCGGGGCGGTTTTCCCAATCGATCAAGCGCACAAAGCCCAAACCAACGTTTTGCCCTTGCCCCGTAAAACTAAAGCCGTTTACGGTAAAAATCGACTTAACATTGTCTTTTTCTTGCGTCAAAAAGTAGCGATTAACTTTATCAAGCACCGCTTGCGTGTCTGACTGTGTCGAACCTGCAGGCAGCTGTATCAAGGTGAACAAAGTCCCTTGGTCTTCTTCAGGCAAAAACGCACTGGGAATTTTTTTAAACAAATAGCCTGCGCCAGCGATGATGGCAATAAATGGGATTAAAAATAGCCACTTAAAACGAATACTGCGCCCGATAAAACGCTCATAGCCACGCGATAGCCGATCAAACGTGCGGTTAAACCAACCAAAAAAGCCGCCTTTTTGTGCGTTTTTATCGTGTGACTTGCTGCGTTTTAAAATCGTGGCACACAAAGCAGGCGTGAAGATCAATGCCACCACCGCCGATAGCACCATACTGGTAATCAAGGTGATAGAGAACTGGCGATAAATCACACCCGTTGAACCACCAAAGAATGTCATTGGCAAGAATACCGCCGACAAAATCAGCGCAATACCAATAACGACCTTGCTGATTTCTTGCATGGATTGGCTGGTTGCCTCAACCACCGTCATCTCGGGGTTTTCTTCTAGTAGCCGCTCGACGTTCTCAACCACCACAATCGCATCATCGACCAACAGACCAATCGCCAGCACCAAGGCAAACATCGTCAAAACGTTGATGGTCAGCCCAAACGTGCTGAGCACGGCAAACGTACCCAACAAAACGACAGGCACCGCAAGCGTTGGAATGATGGTGGCGCGGATGTTTTGCAAAAACAGATACATCACCAAGAACACCAACACAATCGCTTCGATCAGCGTGCGCACAACTTGGCTAATTGACAGGCGCACAAATGGGGTGGTGTCATACGCCACATCCACGCCCATACCAGCAGGGAAGTTGGCTTTGAGTTGCTCAATTCGCGCAACCACTGCCGCTTGCGTGTCAAGCGCGTTGGCCCCCGATGCCAGCGATATCCCCATACCTGCCGCGTCTTTGCCGTTGTATTGTGACAAGACGCTGTAGTTTTCGCTACCGATTTCAACTTCGGCAACATCACCTAAACGCACAAACGCGCCGTTGTTATCGGATTTTAGCAAGATATTGCGAAATTGCTCAGGCGTCTGCAAAAAGCTTTGGACGGTGACGGTAGCGTTGATGACCTCGCGACTATCTTGGGCAGGCTGTTGGGCAAGCTGACCTGCCGACACCTGCGCGTTTTGCGCTTGGATCGCTGAGACCACATCCGATGGCATGAGGTTATAGGTTTGTAGCTTAGCAGGGTCAAGCCACACACGCATGGCGTATGCCGATCCAAACACATTGACCGTACCTACGCCCTCAACACGGCTGATCGGATCAACGATGTTGGAGTTGATATAGTCGGCGATATCGGCGGGGTTCATGCTGCCGTCTTCTGAGGTGAATGCCAATACCATCAAAAAGCCGCTGGATGATTTGTTGACCGTCACGCCCATGCGCTGCACCATCTCAGGCAGCGCACTGACGGCAGATTGCAGCTTGTTTTGTACCTGTACTTGTGCGGTGTCAGGGTCTACCGCGTTGTCAAACGTCAAGGTAATCGTTGCCGCGCCTGCGCTTGATGAGCTTGATGACATATACATCAAGCCGTCCAAGCCCTTCATCTGTTGTTCGATGATTTGGGTGACGGTATCTTCAATCGTCTGTGCCGATGCACCAGGGTAAGTCGCGCTAACCGTAATCGTCGGTGGCGCAATGCGCGGATATTGCTCAATCGGTAGGTTAAAAATCGACAGCACCCCGACAAGCATAATCAGCAGCGCAATCACCCAAGCAAAAATCGGGCGTTTGATAAAATATTCTGACATGGTTGCTCCCAATCCCTAATAAGGTGACATCAATACAACCATCAACGCGCTGCTGACGCGTTGGTGCGTCCTGCAGCCGTTGGCGGATTGGTTGATGGTGCGGTTGGTTGAGCAGACGGGCTGCTGGCGTTAGCGGCAGTCACTGCATTGGCGCGCGCTGCCATCGGTGCATTGGCTACTTGGCCTTCGCTATCGGGTACGTAAGGTTTAACTTCTACCTGTTGGTCGGGTTTGACCTTCATTCCACCAATGACGACCACATTTTCACCTTGCTGTAAGCCATCGGTGACAATCCAATTGCCTTGGTAAGTCCCTTGGGTCTGAATGGGGCGCACCTGAATTTTTTTGTTGGCATCGACGATGTACACCGTGGCATCACCTTTGGCGGTGCGAGTGACCGCACTTTGTGGCAGCAGCACCGCATTGGGGATGACCCCTTGAATCAAGCGCGCATTGACCGCCATACCTGGTAGCAGCACGCCGTTGTCATTTGGGAATACCGCGCGCAGATTGACCGCACCTGTATTTGAGTCCACGCGCGCCTCTTCAAAGCGCAACTGCCCGGTAACAGGATACGTTGAGCCATCGGGCAAAATCAGCTGCACCTGCGCGGTGTTGGCGGCATTGACATCGCCTTGCATCATGGACTGGCGCAGTGCCAGTAGCTCAGCAGAGGATTGGCTGATATCAACATATATCGGATTAAGCTGTGATATCGTCACCATTTTGGTTTGCCCAGCGGTTGCCAGTGCACCGACATTAACTGCTGAACGTCCTGTAACGCCGCTCATTGGTGCGACAACGCGTGTACGGTCATAGTTGATTTTGTTGGTATTGATGACTTGTTGCACGCCTTGGGCAGCCGCTTGGGCAGCTTCGATATTGGCCTTGGCAACACCGACTTGCGCCTGTGCGTTACGTACCGCGGCTTCAGCGGTATCAACGGTGGTTGCGCCAACATCGACTTCTTGCGCCGAAATCGCATCCGTACCCTTGAGCGAGTTTAAGCGTTTTTGGTTGGCGCGCGCCAGTGCCAGCTCCGCTTGACGGCTCTCAAGGCTGGCAAGCGCGTTGTTGTAGTTGGCTTTGGCGGTGTTGATACTTGCCAACGCTTGTGCCAAATCTGCCTCACTGCCTGCCAATGTGTTGGCATAAGTATCGGCGTTGATTTGGTAGAGTGGCTGACCTTGCTTGACAAAACGCCCATCTTGAAACAGTTGTTTTTCTACAATGCCTGTGACCTGCGGGGTGACGATGGCTTCTTGATAAGCCACCACCTTGCCCGACAGCTCCTTGCTCAGCGGCACGGTCTGGTACTGCACGGGCATGACATTGACCACCGCAGGCGGCATTTGCATGGCAGCGGCTTGGGCTTGCGCCGCGTCTGCATCCTTAGACTTAGACTTGTCACAGCCAACCGTCGCCAACGCGGCAATCACCGACATTGCCACCATCGATAAAACAGGGTAACGCATACCAACCTCGATTTATCAAATTAAAAACTGGTTAGAAATCAATCATTTAAAGCATAAACTGGCATTTGCTGATAGCAAGCTGGCAGGTGACTACCTTGCTCAATCAGCAAACAAAAGGCGTACACACGCTAAAATCATTAAAAATTTGGACGGTATTATAATGCAATAAGCAACATTTGTGTTGCAAAAATTTGTTAATGTAGACTTACACCTGTCACACAGTGTGACAAAAAAGACGAATCTAACGCGTTTTGGTCACAATTTTAGACTATAAAAAATCGTAAATCTGTGAACAGTCCAATTTTTAATAAGAAAAAATAAACAATACGATTTATTATAAAATTAAGCTTTAAAATGCTCAATAAACGCCCTCGCCAGAGGCGCAACCAAAGGCAAGGGCAGGTCATGACCAAGCTCGTCAAACACCACCAACCGCGCTTGGCGAATATGTTTTGACAGTGTTTTGGCGTGTGACACGGGAATCAAGCGGTCTTGCTTGCCGTGAACAATCAGCGTTGGTTGCTCAATTTGGCGATTGATACGCACCAATGAACCCGTCGCCAAAATCGCCAGCAGCTGCCGCCGCGTACCTTTGGGATAAAACCGCCGCTCAAATAGCGATTTAACACGCGCATGGGCATGGGCTTCATCAAAAAAACGTGGACTGGCAACGGTTTTAAAGCTCTTGACAAAATGGGTGGTGATATCGTCGATGTTTGCTTTATCAGGTGGCGTTTGGGTGAATGCGCGAATTGACTTAAGGGTCGGTGGGCGTGACAGCGGTCGGTTGTTACTGGTCGATAGCAAGCCGATTTTTTGCACCTGCTCTGGGTAACGTGCCGCCATGATTTGGGTGATCATGCCGCCCATCGACTGGCCAAGTACATGATAACGCGTGATGCCAAGCACCTTGAGTAGCTGGTGAACATCCTCTGCCATGTCGTACAAATCATACGGCGCGTTGAGGTTTTTTAGCGGCAAACCCAAGCTAAAACGGCTTAATAATTTGGCTTTGTATAGCGTGGATTGGTGCACGGCGGTGAGCTTTTTGTGTTTTAGCTTGCTGGATTTGCCGATATCGCGATTATCAAAGCGCACCACACGAAAGCCTGCTTCAATCAGCGCTTGGCAAAACTCATTGGGCCAAGCCAAACTTTGCGCGCCCAAGCCCATGATGAGCACAATCACAGGCGCATCTGCCGCCCCACCGATTTCCACATAAAACTTGTACTTGGGCGTGCGCACCTTGGCCGCCTGCATAAAATCGGCATATTTGGATGGGCGAAAACGGATCAACGCCGCATGGGCGCTGGGCTCAGAAAGTGGGGCGTGGATGACAGAATCGGTCATAAAGCTTGCGATACAATCGGGCAATCAAAGACAAACACAGCGGTTTTAATAAACTGCTGTCCTAATAAATAGGACGGCGACAAGATTTTTCAATGGCGCAAGTTTGGTCAAATCTGACATACAACGGCAAACAAAAAGCGGTGGGCGGCGCTGGCAGCCATCAATCCACCCATCGCCATTGTGTACCGCTTGCTAAAAATCAGCCTTTAATACAAACGTTGTTGCGCCAATGCCAACAAATCAAGCAAACCTTGACGATACGGTGATGGCGGCAACGTCAGCACCGACGCGCGGGCAAGCTGGCTTTCATGTTCGGCTTTGTCACGGCAATATTCCAACGCGCCGCTGGCTTGCACGATATTGATAATCGCACCTGCGTCGGCGACTTTACCTGTTTGAATAGCCAAGCGTAGCGTGTCGTGGGTGTCGCCTTTGGTGAACTCAAGCGCTTTAATCAATGGTAATGTCGGCTTGCCTTCTGCGATATCATCGCCAACGTTTTTGCCCAACACCGCGCTATCGCCCGTGAAGTCCAAAATATCATCGATAATCTGAAACGCATTGCCAAAATGCTGCCCAAAGGTGACAAACGCCGCTTCATACTCAGGGCGGTTGTGCAAAATCGACACGCCTTGCGCTGCCAGCATGAACAGCCGCGAGGTTTTGCCATCAATGATGCGCATATAATCGCTCTCTGTGGCCTCTGGGTCGTGTTGGTGTTGCAACTGCAGCACCTCACCTTCGGCGATATCGCACGTACCATCCGAAAACAGCTTAAGCAGCGGCAATGAGCCAAACTCAACCAACAAATTAAACGCGCGCGCAATTAGATAATCACCCACCAACACCGCGGTTGGGTTATCCCACGTCGCATTCGCAGTCGGCTTACCACGGCGCATCCCTGACGCGTCGATGACATCGTCGTGCACCAACGTGGCAGTGTGCAGCATTTCGGTAATCGCGCCCAAGCGCATCGCTTTGGCTGACGGGCGATCATCGCAAATCCGTGAGCACAGCAGCGAAATCAACGGACGCATACGTTTACCGCCTGCGTCAATGACATGTTGGCTGACTGCCATAACCAGCTTGACGCGAGAATTAAGCGTACCAAACACCTGCTGATCCATCGTGGCAAAGTCCTGTGCCACCACCGCTTGAATCTGCTGATACGTCACAGGGTTGCTGTTGCTTGCCTGAATAGCGTCAGCGTATGGCGCACTATCGCCACGCGCCACCAACAAATCTTGTAGCTGATGGTCAAGCGTTGCCCTATCATCGACAGGTTGTAAACGCGGATCGGCCGCGGCATCGGGATGAGAGGGGGATTTTGAATCGGTTGAATGCATTGTCATGATGTACCGTTAAACCAATAAAACATATAGTGTATAAAACATATAGTGTATAAAGATACATGCCGTTATTGTTAAAATGCCCGTCAAAAGACGATCAAAAAGTTACCGCCAAATGTTTGCCCACACTATACCACAGCGCGCGATTTTGCCACAGAGGGCGAATGTAATTTGCGCCAAAATTTCACCGTGGCACCGTGTTTTGCCACACCGAACTAACCAACCGCTTGTGCCGATTTATTCATAAAAATCACTTGCTTTTGGCGCAATTTTTCTATAAAATCTTGCGCCTAATTTGTCTAAAAAATACCACATGTTGGTACAACGACAAACAAACCGTATGAAATCTCTGGTCAATCGTTCACAAGCGCCGTTGTGGTAACGGTCACGATATCCGAGTAATTTGGAGTAGCCCAAATGTACGCAGTCATCAAAAGCGGCGGTAAGCAGCACCGCGTCACCCCCGACGAACTATTGAAAGTTGAATTGCTCAAAGCCGAACAAGGCGACACCATCACCATCGAAGACGTATTGATGGTTGTGGATGGCAACGACATCAAAATCGGTCAGCCGTTGGTGGCTGGCGCGCGCGTCGAAGCTGAGGTGGTTGAGCATGGTCGTGGCGAAAAAGTGCGCATCGTTAAGCACCGCCGCCGCAAGCACTACCACAAAGAGCAAGGTCATCGCCAATGGTACACCTTGCTAAAAATCAAATCTATCAACGCGTAATTTTGCAGCGATTGATTCAAACAGATTGATATTGGGAGCAAGACATGGCACATAAAAAAGCAGCAGGTTCGACCCGTAACGGACGTGATTCTAACCCAAAAATGTTGGGCGTGAAAATCTTTGGCGGTCAAAAAGTCAGCGCAGGTAACATCATCGTGCGTCAGCGCGGCACTGAATTTCACGCAGGCGAAGGCGTGGGCATGGGACGTGACCACACCCTATTTGCCTTGACCGATGGTGTGGTGAAATTTGCCGTAAAAGGTGAATTCAATCGCCGCTATGTAACGGTTGAAAACGAAGGCTAAGCCGACGCTGCCGACACACGTTGTGTTTGATACAAAAGCCCAGTCAAGTCAGTTGATTGGGTTTTTTATTGGCGGTTATTTTGGGCGCAAAATACCTGACTGATAACGAGCAAACGGAAATATTGTGTTACATGTTAAACAAATGCACCGCAAAAAGTTGCAGCCAACGGCTAGCGGAGCAAGAAAAGAAAACGCACAATAAGGCCATCACAACAGCCAAACCGATTTTGCCAGTTTAGCTGGCTGAGATTGGCTAATCAAAGTGGCTATTCAAAGTTTAGCGATTTTATAGGAAACCACTTTTGTGCAATTTTTGTGTCATTACTTGATGGGGCATTTATGAACTTGACCACACCAACCAAAACCACCTTGCGCCAACGTCTTGCCGCGCACAGCCTAGGCGTTGCCTTGCTAAGTATCGCCGCACCCGTGGTGTTATTCGCACCAACGGCCGTCTATGCCGCACCTGCGTCAGAAGCTGCCGCCGCCAAAAGCCTCAGCCAGCAGCTAAGCGGCATCAAAAGCATGTCGGCAAACTTTGTCCAGACCACAACCAGCGCAACCAGCGCGCAAAAAAACGCGCTTAACGGCAGCAAACGCTTTACAGGCACTATGCAGGTGCAGCGTCCAAATAAATTTCGCTGGCACACCCAAGGCAATGCCGAGCAGCTTATTGTCGCCAATGGCAACACCTTGTGGATTTATGACAAAGACTTGAGCCAAGCCACGCGCCAAAGCGTCAATAACCAAGTTGGCGACACACCTGCCTTGCTGCTGTCAGGCGACCCAAGTCGCATTGGCGCAAGCTTTCGTGTGACCCAGCCTGACGCGCGTAAAGCGTATTATGTGTTGTATCCCAAAACCGCAAATGCCAATTTTCGTAGCCTAGCACTGGCGTTTAATGGCGGTATGCCGACCACGATGGTGCTAAACGACAACTTAGGGCAGCTCACCCGTATTGATTTTAGCGCTATCAAGCGCAACCCTGCGATTGCTGCCAGTCAGTTTGTCTTTACACCGCCCAAAGGCGTGGATGTCATTGCCCAATAAGCCATACATTTGTTGATGGTTGGCCATAAAAAAAGCGCGGACGGGGGTTCGCGTTTTTTTTGTGTGATGTGCCGCAAATCCTTTGGCGCGGTATAAAAGCGATTAAAAAACAACCAGATGGCTACGATTGCTGGCTACTTTCTAGCAAGGAATCCTACGAAAGCCTGCGCACAACACTAGCATTTTTGCCATAAACTGGTTAAACTATGCGATATTTTGTTGTGCGTTATTTTATGTAGCCAGTGAGCCACGATGTTGCGCGTGTTTGTCTGTTTATGACAGTTGTCTAAATTTATAACCGCTGTCTAAACAGGATAATTTAGCCCAAATGCGGCAACGTGTTGTCTACCCGCCATTGATAATTGGGCTAATACTTTATCGTTGGTAGCGTTCATTTGATCATCGCTGGTGATTTCTGCGTTGCGCCGTGATAGGAGCTTGTCGATGTTGTCCGCATTGGATTGGTCAGCGATTGTCTATATTTTGGCGGCTGTCGGGCTGTGTATCTTTATGCTGGTCGTGCCAAGACTGATGGGCGGCACGTCCAAAGGCTTTCAAAAAGAAGAAAACTTTGAGGCAGGTGTCGTCAGTGTCGGTTCGGCGCGTATTCGGCTGTCGGCCAAGTTCTATGTGGTGGCGATTTTCTTTGTGATTTTTGACCTTGAGGCCTTGTATCTGTACACCTATGCGGTGTCGGTGCGTGAAGCAGGCTGGTTGGGTTTTTTCACAGTGCTGGTCTTTATCGCTGAATTGCTGGCAGGCTTGTATTATTTGGTGCGTTTGGGCGCGCTAAGCTGGTCACCAAGCGATAAAAAAGCGCATCGTCCGCGCCTGTCTGCCGCGCCTGCCAATTTTAATTTGGCCGATATCACGCGCTTTGATGGCGTGACCGAATTACAAACCGACCCAACAGGCAAAGTACCTGCCCAATCTGCCCCTGTGCCAACGGCGCAAGCAAAGTTGGTCAAAACACCCCTACAATCCTAAGTGACTTGCAAGGATGACCACGCGCTTGTTAGTTGTTGGTTATCTGTGAAAACCGTTAGTCAATCGCCCAGTGATTCACGACGGCGATGCTAAATGCAATGACGCTTCATAAAGCCCTTTTAGGTAAGACAAGGTTTTGTTATGAAATACACCTTAACCAAAGCCAATTTGGACAATGACCGCTTCCCGATGCAGTCGCGCCAAATCATCGATGAAGAAGAAATTAACCGCAACATCGTGATGACGCGCCTTGATAGTTTGGTAAACTGGGGACGCAAGCATTCATTGTGGCCGTTTAACTTTGGCACATCCTGCTGCTATGTGGAGTACGCAACGACCTTGACAGGCGTGCATGATTTGTCACGTTTTGGGGCGGAAGTTATTCGTGCATCGCCGCGTCAAGCCGATGTCATGATTATGGCAGGCACGTGCTTTATGAAAATGGCACCCGTGGTGCAGCGTTTGTATGAGCAAATGCTTGAGCCCAAGTGGGTGATTTCGATGGGGGCGTGTGCCAACTCAGGCGGTATGTATGACGTGTATTCTGTCGTGCAAGGTGTGGATAAGATTTTGCCTGTGGATGTCTATATCCCCGGCTGCCCACCACGCCCAGAGGCATTGATTCAGGCAATTTTGGTGTTGCAAGAGTCTATCAGCAAAGAGCGTCGTCCGCTGGGTATTCATGTCAATGACCAAGGTATTTATCAACCCGTCATGCAGTCTGAGCGCGACCGCAAACAGGCGGATCGCATTGCGGTCAAAAACTTGCGCAGCCCCGATAATATAGAATAAGCCTGTGTAAACATTTGTGAATTTAAACCTGCTGTCTTTTGCCTTGCCAAAAGATAGCAGCCCAGCAACCACCCAGCTATATCCAAAAGCTATGTCTAGATATGTAAGGTAAGGTACGACGCATGGTAACGGTAACCGACAATCGACCAACCGCTGATGAGCCCATCGTCATTACAGAATTGAACCAAAAATTTGCTGGTCAATTTGTGGTGCAGCCCACCTGTGATGATTTCCCAACGGTGTGGGTGAGCCGCGAGCAACTGTTAGATGTGTTGCTGTATTTGCGCACCTTGCCCAAGCCATACGTCATGCTGCTTGATTTGTCCGCGATGGATGAACGCCTGCGCCAACACCGTCAAGGCTTACCTGACAGCGATTTTACTGTGTTTTATCATTTGTTGTCGCTTGAGCGCAACAGCGATATTCGGGTAAAAGTGGCGTTGTCAGAAAATGATTTGAATCTACCCACCGCAACACGCATTTGGCCAAACGCCAACTGGTATGAGCGAGAAGTGTGGGATATGTTTGGTATTCGCTTTGAGGGGCATCCGCATTTGACGCGGATTTTGTTACCCAAATACTGGGAGGGACATCCGCTACGCAAAGAATATGCCTCACGCGCCACCGAAGTGCCACCGTATTATCTTGATTTGGGTAAGCAGCTATTTGAGCAAGAAAACTTACGCTTTGTGCCTGAAGATTGGGGTATGAAGCGTAGCGGGCGTGATGAAGATTTCATGTTCCTAAACTTAGGTCCAAACCATCCATCGGCGCACGGTGCGTTTCGTGTGGTATTGCAGCTAGATGGGGAAGAAGTTATCGATTGTATTCCCGATATTGGCTATCATCATCGCGGTGCAGAAAAAATCGCCGAGCGACAAACGTGGCACTCCTTCATCCCTTATACTGACCGTATTGACTACCTAGGTGGGGTGATGAATGAATTGCCGTACGTCATGGCGGTGGAAAAACTGGCAGGCATTACCGTACCTGAGCGCGCGCAAACCATTCGCATCATGATGAGTGAGTTTTTCCGCATTACCAACAACCTGCTGTACTGGGGAACGTTTATCCAAGACGCAGGCGGTATGACACCGATTTTTTATATGTTTGCCGACCGTCAAAAAGCGTACGACGTGATTGAGGCGGTGACAGGCTATCGGATGCACCCTGCGTGGTTTCGTATCGGCGGCACGGCATTGGACTTGCCAAACGGCTGGCAGCGTTTGGTGCGTGAGTTCTTGGACTGGATGCCGTCGCGCATTGATGAATATGTCAAAGCGACCATGCAGAATAAAATCTTAAAACTGCGTACCCAAAACGTTGCCCAATACGATGCCAAACAAGCCTTGGCATGGGGTGTGACGGGGGCAGGTCTACGCGCAACGGGTATCGGCTATGACTTGCGTAAAGCGCGCCCGTACATGGGTTATGAAAATTTTGATTTTGAAGTGCCGATCGCGTTCAATGGTGATGCCTATGATCGCTGTTTGGTTAAAATCGAAGAGATTCGCCAATCGCTGCGTATCATTGAGCAGTGTCTGAACAATATGCCATCAGGCCCGTACAAAGCTGACCACCCCTTGGCAGTACCACCGCCCAAAGACCGTACGCTCAACGACATCGAAACCTTGATTAACCACTTCTTGTCGGTATCATGGGGGCCGGTCATGCCAGCAGGCGAGTCGTTAATGATGGTTGAGGCGGTTAAAGGGATTAACAGCTACTATATTACCTCGGATCGCTCAACCATGAGCTACCGCACGCGTATTCGCACGCCAACATTTGCCCATTTGCAACAAATGCCATCGGTGATTAACGGTAGTTTGGTGTCGGATTTGATTATTTATTTGGCGTCGATTGACGTGGTAATGGCAGACGTGGATCGCTAATAGCCGATACGGTAAGCGCACACGGTTTATTATCCATCGCCAATAATTAGAGCAGCACGCATGAAAATTGTTACTGATAAAACCCCCAAAGTCGATATTGCCAGCATTTTGACCGCCAGCGAGATTGACGAGATTCATGAATACATGCATCACTATCCGCAGCCACGCGCCGCGCTATTGGACGCACTAAAAATCGTCCAGCGTCGCAACGGCTGGGTGGACGACGCACAGGTCAGCGCGATTGCCAATTTATTGCAAATCGCTGTGACCGATGTGGAAGGTGTGGCGACGTTTTATAACCGTATTTATCGCTCACCTGTGGGTCGGCATGTGATTTTGGTGTGTGACTCAATCGCGTGTTATTTGGTCGGCGCAGAGAGCCTAGCGGCAGCATTTGAGCGTCATTTGGGCATCAGTTTTGGACAAACTACGCCCGATAATCGCTTTACACTCTTGCCGATTTGCTGCTTGGGCAACTGCGACAAAGGGCCTGCGGTGCTGATTGATGAAGACACCTACGGTCCTGTGCTGCCTGAAGAAATTGGCGAACTGTTGGAGCAATACGCATGAATATCACCCAACAATTAGAACAACGCAAGCACGGTAAATCACCGAGCCAGCTGGGTCAGCAAAGTATCCCGATTTATGGCGACAAGGCGACAGCTACCAGTGAAACCCGTCCTTTGACATGGCGTTTGGCACACCATGAGTCAGTGCTGGATTTGGCGACTTATGAGAGCCTTAAAGGCTATCAAGGCTTAAAAAATGCCTTAGAAAAATCGCCCAAAGAGGTCACCACGATGATTAAAGATGCCAATGTGCGTGGGCGCGGTGGTGCAGGTTTTAATGCAGGGCTAAAATGGACGTTTATGACCCCACCCGATGGTGGGCCACGCTACTTGGTGTGTAATGCCGATGAGATGGAGCCGGGGACGTTCAAAGATCGCTTGTTGATGGAACGCGTACCGTTTCAGCTGATTGAAGGTATGACCATCGCCGCGTATGCCATTGGCGCAACAGCAGGCTATATCTTTATTCGTGGGGAATACATTGAAGCTGCTGCGCGGCTAAACGCAGCACTGGTTGAAGCGCGTGCCAAAGGCTACTTGGGCGACAATATTTTAGGCACAGGCTATAGCTTTGATATCCATGTGCATACAGGTGCAGGGCGTTATATCTGTGGTGAAGAGACGGCACTGATTAATTCGTTAGAAGGTCGCCGCGCCAATCCGCGTACCAAGCCGCCGTTTCCGCAGGTGTCGGGCGCGTGGGGTCGTCCTACAGTCGTCAATAACGTTGAGTCATTGAGCAATATGTCAGCGATTTTGCTACATGGCGTGGACTGGTACAAGGGTATTTCTGGCGGCAAATCTGAAGTGCCAGGTACCAAAATCTTTGGCTGTTCAGGGTTGGTCAATGAGCCTGGTTTGTGGGAGCTACCATTTGGTGTGACCGCGCGTGAGCTGATTTACGATTATGCCAAAGGCATGAAAGATGGGCGCGTGCTCAAAGCTTGGCTACCAGGGGGCGCATCAACAGACTTTTTGACGCCTGAGCACTTAGATTTGCCGATGGAATTTGACACCATCATGAAGGCTGGTAGCCGTATGGGTACGGGGCTGATTATGGTGGTGGATGAAAACCAAGACATGGTCGCGCTGTCGCTCAACTTACAAAAATTCTTCGCGCGTGAGTCGTGCGGTTGGTGCGCGCCGTGCCGTGACGGCTTGCCATGGGGTGTCAAAACCTTGACGGCATTGGATGCAGGGCAAGGGCAACCTGTTGATATCGACGTATTACAACAGCTCACCAAAGACCTATGGCTGGGTCGGACGTTCTGTGCGCACGCCCCAGGGGCGGTCGAGCCGCTACAAAGTGCGCTCAAATACTTCCGCCATGAATTTGATGCCAAAATTTTGCCAGCGTCTGACACCCCAGAGGCGACAGGCGATGCAACAAGCAGCGTGACCACGTACGTACCAACGGGTACAACGGGTGCGCCCAAACAGGCTGTGTAAGGAATATCTATGGCAACCATTCATATCGATGGACGAACTGTCGAGGTAGACGGCGCGGACAATCTGCTACAAGCGTGTTTATCGCTGGGCATTGATGTGCCGTATTTTTGCTACCACCCTGCGCTTGGGTCAGTGGGCTCATGCCGTCAGTGCGCTGTCAAACAGTTTAACAACCAAGAAGACTTTGAGGCAGGCAAAGGGCGGCTGGTCATGTCCTGCATGATTAACCCCACTGAAGATATGTATATTTCGGTGACGGATGCCGAAGTTAAGGCATTTCGCAAAAGTCTGATTGAGTTTTTGATGACCAACCATCCGCACGATTGTCCAACGTGTGAGGAAGGTGGGCACTGCCATTTACAAGACATGACCTATATGTCAGGGCACAACCGTCGTCGTTATCGCTTTACCAAGCGCACGCACCAAAACCAAGATCTAGGGCCGTTCATCAACCATGAAATGAACCGCTGTATCGCCTGCTACCGCTGTGTGCGCTACTACAAAGATTATGCAGGCGGTGATGATTTGGGCGTGTATGCCTCAGCAAGCCGCGTATATTTTGGGCGTGAGCAAGACGGACAATTTGAAAGCGAATTTTCGGGCAACTTGACCGAAGTTTGCCCAACGGGTGTATTTACCGATAAAACCCACTCTGACCGCTACAACCGCAAATGGGATATGCAGTACGCGCCAAGCGTGTGCCACGAGTGCTCAGCAGGCTGTAATATTTCGGCAGGTGAGCGTTATGGCGAATTACGCCGTATCGAAAACCGCTACCATGGCGAGGTCAATGGTTACTTCTTGTGTGACCGTGGGCGTTTTGGCTATGGTTATGTCAATCGCGCTGACCGCCCATTGCAAGCATTAGAACGCATTGGCGAGCGTATGGCAGCTATCAGCGTTGATTACGCGCTAGATGCCGTCAAAAGCCGCCTACAAGGTAAAACCGTGTTGGGGATTGGTTCACCTGTTGCCAGCTTAGAGTCCAACTACGCGCTCAAGCGGCTGGTGGGGGCAGAAAACTATAGCATTGGTGTAAGCGCGTTTGAGCAAGACTTGGTACAAACGTGTATCGACGTTTTGACCACCCAAGATATGCATAATGTCAGTATGCGCGAGATTGAAGAACACGATGCGGTGCTGATTTTGGGTGAAGATATTACCCAAACCAATCCGCGTATCGCGCTTGCTGTGCGCCAAGCTGCCAAAAACAAAGCCGAGCAGATGACGGCCGCGCTACGCACGCCAACATGGCTGGCAGAGCCTGTCCGCCGTATTGGGCAAAACGAATACAGCCCGATTTTTATCATCGATGTCACCGCAACCAAGCTTGATGACATCGCCGAGCTTAGCTGCGTGGCCACACCCAGTGATATCGCGGCGTTTGGTTTTCAAATCGCTGACGCGCTGGCAGGGCTACAAACCGACGTGTTACCAAAAGACTTGCAAGTCGATGAAGTGGGGCAAGACACAGGCGCGGCAGATAGCGATGCCATGCAGCAAATGGCAAAACGTATCGCGCAGACCTTGCTACAAGCCAAAAAGCCGTTGATTATTGCAGGCACTTCATTGGGAGAAACGGCAATTATCCAAGCGGCAGCACAAATTGCCAAATTGGCAGGCAAACAGCGCGGTTCGGTCATTGCCCATGAAAAAACCGTCGTTGATGCGCACAATGTGGCGGTTGATGAAGAAATTGCCAAAATCAACGCCGAACAAGCGGCCATCAAACAACAAGCGGACGCAGCACAAAAACAGCAAATCGATGAAGCACAGGGTGACGGCAACAAAGCCGACAAGCCAGAGGTTAAATTGCCTGAACACATGAAGATGACCGCGGATTATCACAACACCGCCAACATCTATTTGTGTGTGCCACATGCCAACAGTATTGGCGTGAATTTACTCGGTGGGCAGCCACTTGACGCGCTGTTGGATAAAGCGGCCGATGTCGTGGTGGTCATGGAAAACGACCTTGCCAAACACCTAAGTGAAGCCGATGGTGAGCGTTTGTTGGCAGGCAAATCTGTGATAGTGCTTGATCACGAAGCTTATGCGTGGCATAGCCGTGCTGATGTTGTGCTACCTGCGGCAACGTTTGCCGAAGCCGATGGCACATTGGTCTCGGCTGAAGGCCGCGCGCAGCGGTTCTTCCAAGTCTATGAGCCATCGTACTATCGCCCACAAACCCACGTCAAAGAAAGCTGGCGCTGGCTACATGCTATTGAATCGGAGCTACAAGGGCGTGCAATTGACTGGACGCAGCTTGATGATGTCGTACAAGCCGTTGCCCACGCCAATCCAAACCTAGCAGGTATCGTGGATGCCGCACCGTCGGCAACGTATCGCATTACAGGGCTAAAAATTGCCCGCGAACCACGCCGCTATTCGGGACGTACCGCGATGCGCGCGCCGATTTCGGTGCATGAGCCTGAGCAGCCCAAAGACATCGACACCAGCTTAACATTCTCACAAGAAGGCTATGTCGGTACACAAACTGATTCGGCCTTGATTCCGTTTGCATGGGCAGCAGGTTGGAACTCGCCACAAGCGTGGAACAAATACCAAGATAAAGTGGGCGGACACCTTAAACACGGTGATCCAGGCGTGCGGCTGTTTGACACAGCTACCAAGCTACCTGCGCGTGATTATCAAATGCATGAGCAGCCACAAGCCCGTAACCAACTGGTGCCGATTTTTAATATCTTTGCCAGCAGCGAGCTTGCCGCGCGTAGCCCTGTGGTAGCAGAGCAGTTGGTCGCACCTGTGTTTTGCGTTGGGCGTGATGACGCGGCAGCGTGGCAGCTACAAGACGGTGATGTCATCACAGTATCAGCAGGGCAAGCACAAGCCACCTTGCCTATACAAGTGGTGGATTATCTGGCAGACGGCTGCATTGGCTACCCTGCTGGGCAAGTACCTGCGCTGCATATTGCGCTATCAAGCCGGGCTAAGCCAGAGGTGCAGGTGGCTAAAGCCGCCGATGCCGTTTCTTCAACCGACAGCGGTCTGACCGTAGGGGAGAGTGTCTAATGCCATATGCAATCAGAGAATTGCCCCATGTGCCTGCGTGGCTTAGCGGTATGCTAAGCCCTGAAGGCTGGTCAATCCTGTTTTTGGTGGTACAATCGCTGGTGATTTTTTTGGCGGTGGTCATTGCCGCGGCGTTGATGATTCCGTATGAACGCCGTATGCTGGGTTTGTGGCAAGACCGCTATGGCCCAAACCGTGTCGGCTGGCAGGGCTCACTGCAAGTGGTTGCCGATATGCTCAAAATCTTCTTTAAAGAAGACTGGACACCGCGATTTGCTGACAAGTTTATTTTTGTGCTAGCGCCTGCAATTGCCATGTTTACTGCGCTGGCAGCATATATCATCGTACCTATCACGCCGTCTTTGGGCGGTGCTGATTGGAGCATTGGTATTTTGTTCTTTTTTGCCATGGCAGGTTTGGCGGTGTATGCGGTGATGTTTGGCGGCTGGGCATCGGCCAACAAATTTGCGCTTTTGGGCGGCCTGCGCTCAGCGGCGCAGACCATCAGCTATGAGGTGTTTTTAGGCTTATCCTTGATGGGTGTCGTGGCTTTGGCAGGTTCATTTAACTTGCGTGATATCGTTGCTTCACAAGCTGGCGGCTTTTGGCATTGGAACGTGTTTGGGCAGATTTTGGGCTTTTTGACGTTTTTGGTGGCAGGTGTTGCCGTGACTCACCGTTTTCCATTTGACCAACCTGAAGCCGAGCAAGAACTTGCCGAAGGTTATCATGTGGAATATTCAGGCATGAAGTTTGGTATGTTCTTTGTCGGTGAATATGTCAATATCGTGTTGATTTCATCATTGATTACGGTGCTATTTTTTGGTGGTTGGCAGCCGCTTGCGGATATTGCGATTTTTACTTGGATTCCACCGATTGTTTGGTTTATGCTCAAAACATTGTTTTTTATGACGTTTTTTGTCTTGCTGCGGGGTTCGTTGATGCGCCCACGCTATGACCAAGTGATGAATTTTGGTTGGAAAATTTGCTTGCCAATTACGCTGGTAAATTTATTATTGACCGCCGCTTATGTGTTGTGGCGCTCGCCGCAAGTGATTGGTTAAACGGGGGAGGAGTGCCGTATGTATTGGACGATGTTAAAAAACACCCTCACGGGCTTTGGGACTGTGCTGCGCACCATGCTGATGGTAGCGAGCCATGCCACACGCCCGCGTGATACAATTATGTATCCTGAGCAGCCTGTACCCGTGCCGCCGCGTTTTCGTGGGCGTATCGTTTTGACGCGTGACCCCGATGGCGATGAGCGCTGTGTGGCGTGTAACTTGTGCGCGGTGGCGTGCCCTGTGAGCTGTATTTCATTGCAAAAAGCAGAGCGTGAAGACGGGCGCTGGTATCCTGAGTTTTTTCGTATCAATTTTTCGCGCTGTATTTTTTGTGGTATGTGCGAAGAAGCCTGCCCAACCACGGCGATTCAGATGACACCAGATTTTGAGCTGGCAGAATACAACCGCCAAGATTTGGTTTATGAAAAAGAAAATTTGCTGATTTCAGGTCCTGGTAAATACCCCGATTACAACTATTATCGGGTGACAGGTATGGCGATTAAAGAAAAACCCAAAGGCGCGGCACAAAACGAATCTGCGCCGATTGACTTACGGAGCTTATTGCCATGATGTGGACAGGAGCGACGATCGGGTTTTATATTTTGGCGTTGGTGGCATTGATTGCCAGCCTACGGGTGATAACACGGGTCAATCCTGTGCATGCGCTACTTAATATGATTGTGTCATTGATGGCGATATCGGGTGTGTTTTTTGCCATAGGCGCACCGTTTGCTGGCGCACTAGAGATTATTGTCTATGCAGGCGCGATTATGGTGCTGTTTGTATTCGTCGTGATGATGCTAAATTTAGGCAGCCAAAACGCTGAGCAAGAACGCAGCTGGCTGACATCATCGGCGTGGGCTGTGCCAACGGGGCTGGCGTTTATCATCGGTGTGGTGTTGGTTAGCTTTGTGGGCTTGCAGTACGGTGATACGGCGGTGGTACAAGCAGTTGGTGTGGATGCCAATGGTATGCCAGTGGCGGTAGAGCACGCGCAAGTCGGCTTGGGTATGGTTGGTGGGCAAGTGGTGGATGCCAAGATGATTGGCGCACGCTTGTTTACAGAGTATTTATTGTTGGTTGAGGTGGCAGGCTTTTTGTTGCTTGCAGCATTGGTGGCGGCGTATCACTTGGCACGACGCGCGCTGGATGATGAAAACCTGACCCATGATAGCTTGCGGGCAGATGTGCCAAACCTGCCTGTCGCACCTACCAATAGTGTGCAGCAAGATGCGGTGATGGGCTTGAGCAAGGAGCGAGCATAATGGGGCAGATTCCGTTAAGTCATGGCTTGATGCTGGCAGCGATGTTATTTGCCATCGGCTTTGCTGGCGTGATGGCGCGGCGCAATTTTTTGTTTATGCTGATGGGGCTTGAGACGATGCTCAATGCCGCAGCGTTGGCGTTTGTCGTGGCAGGCAGCCGTTGGGTAAATGCTGACGGACAAATTATGTTTATTTTGGTGCTGACGCTGGCAGCGGCGGAAGTGGCGATTGGACTTGCCATGTTGCTCCAGTTTTATCATAAGCGCGGGCATTTGGATATTGATACCGCCAATCGGATGCAAGGGTGACAGGCATGAATGCATTACCATTAACATTTATTTTGCCACTCTTGGGCTTTTTGGTGCTGGCGATTGGGCGTGACCGTTTAAGTGAGCCGGCCGCAGCGATGGTTGGCGTGGGTAGCATGGCGCTATCAGCAATTTGTGCGCTGTTGGCAGGCGGCCATTTTTTGATGGATTACCCGGTTGGCACGTTGGTACAGATGCCGCTATGGACGTGGCTGCGTGTGGGTGATTTTGCACCAAATTTTGGTTTGGCGGTCGATGGGCTTGCTGTGACCATGATGGGCATTATCACAGGCGTGGGCTTTTTGATTCATTTGTTTGCGTCGTGGTACATGCGTGGTGAAGCAGGCTACGCACGCTTTTTTAGCTATATGAATCTGTTTGTCGCCAGTATGTTGCTGCTGGTACTTGCCGATAACCTCATGCTGTTGTATCTGGGCTGGGAAGGCGTCGGTATTTGTTCATATTTATTGATTGGTTTTTATTTCCATGACCGTGCCAATGGACGCGCAGCGATGAAGGCGTTCACAGTAACGCGTGTCGGTGACGTATTTTTGGCGTTTGGTTTGTTTTTGCTGTTTTATAGCGTGGGTACGCTCAATATTCATGATATTGTCACGCGTGTGCCACAGGTGTTTAGTGCCAATGATCGTATGCTACAGTTGGCAGCGGTGATGTTGGTACTGGGTGCGATGGGTAAATCGGCGCAAATTCCGCTACATTCATGGTTGGCAGACGCGATGGCTGGCCCTACGCCTGTGTCGGCATTGATTCACGCGGCGACGATGGTCACCGCAGGTGTGTATTTGATTGCACGTTTACACCCAATTTTTATCATGACCCCTGATGTATTGGTTAATTGGGTGGGTTTTACAGGCGCGCTGACTCTGTTGGTGGCAGGCTTTTGTGCGTTGGCACAAACCGACATCAAGCGGATTTTGGCATATTCAACGATGAGCCAAATTGGTTATATGTTTTTGGCGTTGGGCGTGGGTGCGTGGCAAATTGCGATTTTCCACTTGATGACCCATGCGTTCTTTAAGGCCTTATTATTCTTGTCATCGGGTGCGGTGATTATCAGCGTGCACCATGAGCAAAATATTTTCCGTATGGGTGGTTTGCGTAAGACGATCCCACTGGTATTTTGGTGTTTTGTCATCGGTGGCGGTGCGCTTGCGGCTGTGCCATGGATTACGGTGGGTTATTACTCCAAAGATGCGATTATTTGGGAGACGTTTGCCAGCGGTCATATGACGCTGTTTTGGATGGCGGTTGCTGGCGCGTTTTTGACGTCAATTTATACCTTCCGTTTGATTTGGTTTACATTTTTTGGTGAGCCTAAGACCCACGCTGAGCCGCTTAAAGGCTTGTCCTACCAAATTCCGTTGGTGGTGTTATTGGTGCTATCGACAGCCGTTGGCGCGTTGATTCATCCGCCATTGGCACAGGTGCTACCAGAGAGCCAAGGCGTGTTGCTTGAGCAGGCAAATAATGCCCACGGCAAGCACACCGCTGAGATGATTGCGATGGGCGCAATGTTGGCAGGTTTTTTGGTGGCTGCTGCCTTGTATGTTTTGGATAAAGGTCGCTTGCTGACCCGTTGGAAGCAATCAGGCTTAGGCAGTGCAGTGAATTACTGGTGCTATCACGGTTTGGGTTTTGATGCGCTGTACGATGCAATGTTTGTGAAGCCATTTTTGTTGATTGGACGCCTGTTAAAAGCTGACCCTGTGGATAAGACGTGGGGAATTTTGCCTGCGCTTGCGATGACGGGTAACCGTGTGGGCGGCTGGTTGCAATCTGGTTCATTGAGGGGCTATGCCGCAAGCTTCGCGCTGGGTATGGCGGTGCTGTTGGTGTTGGTCATGATGATGATAGGGATGTAACCAATGCAAAATAATATATTGTTACCTGCCTTAATTTTTGTGCCCTTAATCGCTGGCTTTTTGTGCTGGTTGGTTGAGAAAGCCGATGACCATTTGCCGCGTTGGATCGCATTTTTGGGCATGTTGATTACCTTTGTGCTGTCGCTGATGCTATGGCATTCGGGTGATTTTAGCCAAGCGATGCAAAATTTGCCTGCGATTGGCGCGCGCCCAACATGGCTTGCAGAATATCGTGTGCCATGGGTGCCGTCATTGGGTGTAAGCTTTCACTTGGCGGTGGATGGCTTGTCGCTGTTGATGGTTGCCTTGACGGCGTTTTTGGGTATGATGGCGGTTGCGTGTTCGTGGGGTGAGATTCAGCGACGCGTTGGGTTTTTTCATTTAAACCTGCTATGGAGCTTGGCAGGGGTAATTGGCGTATTTTTGGCAATCGACCTGTTTTTGTTCTTCTTCTTTTGGGAGATGATGCTGGTACCGATTTACTTTTTGATTGCTATTTGGGGGCATAACGCTATCAATGGTAAAACCAAAGAGTACGCGGCGACCAAGTTTTTTATTTATACACAAGCTTCTGGCTTGATCATGTTGATTGGTATTTTGGTGTTGGTGATGATTCATGCCAGCACATCAGGACAATTAACCTTTGATTATATGGATTTGCTGGGCACGTCGTTGGGTGGCTGGGAATATCCATTGATGTTGTTGTTCTTTATTGGTTTTGCTGTTAAGTTGCCGATTTTCCCTTTGCACGGTTGGTTGCCCGACGCACACGCGCAGGCACCTACGGCAGGTTCGGTGGATTTGGCAGGTATTTTGATTAAAACCGCGGCGTATGGTTTGTTGCGTTTTGTTTTGCCGTTGTTTCCTAATGCCAGTGCAGAGTTTGCGCCGATTGCGATTGTTCTTGGTACGATTGGTATTTTCTATGGCGCATGGCTTGCGTTTATGCAGACGGATATGAAACGTTTGCTGGCTTATACCAGTGTGTCGCACATGGGCTTTGTGGTACTGGCGATGTACGCAGGCAGCTTACTTAGCTTGCAGGGTCTGATGATTCAGATGTTGGCGCATGGTTTGAGCTCGGCAGCGTTGTTTATCATGAGTGGGCAGTTGTATGAGCGTTTGCACACCCGTGACTTGACCAAAATGGGCGGCTTGTGGGGGCAAATGCGCTATTATCCACCACTGCTGATGTTTTTTAGTGCGGCCCTGTTGGGTATTCCTGCAACGGGTAACTTTATTGGTGAATTTTTGATTTTGCTGGGTGCGTTTAGCCGCCATCCTGTGGCAGTCGTATTGGCAACGTTCAGCTTGGTGTGGGCAGGTTTGTATGCGTTGATCTTGATTTATCGTGCGTTATTTGGTCACACCCCAAATGATTTGCCTGCTACCCACGCACCTGTGCATGAGGCGGTTTATCATGAGCAAGCGCTGGTTGATGCGGCACAGCCTGCAAGTGCAACGATGATGCAAGATACCTATTCGGCAGCAGCAAGCAATGGCGTGGCACACGACGAACCACACACTCCGATGGGTACGCATGGTTTTGTGCAACGCTTTGCCAATTTAAGTGCGCGTGAAGTGGCGATTTTACTTACCTTGGCGATTGGTTTGTTGTGGCTAGGGCTGTATCCACAGACGTTTTTGGCGGTGTCTGAATCAAGTATGCGCTGGATTGAGCAAGCGTATCAACCAACCACCACGGCGGTGGCAGAGGGTATGACCACGTTGGCGGAGTCAGCAGGCGCAACCAACGAACCTTTCGCGCATTTGGAGGTGCGTTAATGAATCCAATGGCTACTACGGGCTTGGCGAATGGGATGATGGGCGCGACAGGCTGGGCAAATTTGCTGCCACTTGCGCCGATGTTGGTGATTTCGCTCACGGCAGTGATGGTGATGATTGCCATCGCGCTTAAACGCTCAAATACGGCAGCAGGTACTATCAGTGTGGCAGGGCTTAATGTCGCGTTGGTGCTGGTGATTTGGGGAGCACTCAATCCGTTGGCACAAATGCAAGGCGTGGTCTCTAGCCTATTTGTTGTCGATAGTTTTGCTCAGTTTAATATGGGTGTGATTTTGGTTTGTGCGTTGGCGTGTTTTACCTTGGCGCATGGCTATATCGAAAATTCTACCGCCAATGGGCTGGCTGGGCAAAAAGAAGAGCTGTATATCTTGATGCTGATTGCGACGTTGGGTGCGCTGTTGATGGCGTGTACTGACCACATGGCGGCATTTTTTGTCAGCCTTGAGCTGTTGTCAGTGCCAATGTACGGTATGTTGGCCTATACCTACGCGCGTGAGCAGTCGCTTGAGGCGGGTATGAAGTATTTGGTGTTGTCTGCCACGGCCTCAGCAACGCTATTGATGGGTATGGCACTGATTTATGCCTGTACGGGTACGCTGTCATTCCGTCAAATCGGCATGGCAACGGTCAATAGCCTACAAACGGGCATGAACGTGCCGCTGTTGGTGGTGGGTGCGGCGATGATACTGTTTGCCATTGCCTTTAAACTTTCGGCAGCACCGTTTCATACATGGACGCCCGATGTGTATCAAGGCGCACCTGCACCTGTGGCGACCTTTTTGGGTAGTGTGGCAAAAGTGGCGACGCTTGTCGTGGGTCTGCGTTTTTTATTGACCAGCGCAACATTGGCGATCCCTGCGGTACAGTTTTTATTGGTGGTGATTGCGACTTTATCCATTTTGTTGGGTAATATGCTTGCGCTGCGCGAGCGCAACGCCAAACGCGTGTTGGCGTATTCGTCAATTGCGCATTTGGGTTATGTGTTGGCAGTGGTTAGCGCGGTGACGATTCAGTCAGTCGGCTTTGCTAGTCTATACATGGCAGTATACGCGCTGACTACTGTGGGCTCGTTTGGCGTGATTTCTATTATGTCAAGCCCGTATCAAGGGGGTGAGGCGCAGACGTTGGATGATTACCGTGGGTTATTTTGGCAACGTCCTGTCTTGACTGCGGTATTGACGGTTATGCTGTTGTCTTTGGCAGGTGTGCCTTTGACCGCAGGCTTTATCAGTAAGTTTTATGCAATTTTTGCTACCGCCAGTGCACAAGCATGGTGGCTAACGGCAATGATTATTGTAGGTAGTGCGATTGGTTTGTACTATTACCTAAACTTCATGATTAGCCTATTTAAACGCGCTAGCTTCAGCCGTGAGCAAAACACGCGCGCGTATGATGCGGTGAATCATTGGGGCTTGCAAGCAGGCGGCATCATGGTGTTGTTAGTGACGTTGGCAGTGCTTTACTTGGGTATCTTCCCTGAGTGGTTGTCAAAAATTTTGCTAGCCATTAAAATTTATTAAGACTTGCAAATTACCATCGATCACCACAAAAAACGCGGCAATCTTAGCCGCGTTTTTTATCGGGTGATAACAAAATGAGGATGATTATGTCAGATGCTAAAGCTGTGGCGGTTGAGGTGTTATCGGTTCATCAATGGGCGCCGACGCTGTTTAGTTTTCGTGTTAGCCGCCCATCGGGGTTTAAGTTTACCGCAGGGCAGTTTGTGCGCTTAGGGCTCAATCCTGCACAGCTCAAACATTTTTACCAAGCGCCATCCCTGTTGCGTGGTGTGCCCGATGAACGAATTTTTCGTGCGTATTCGGTCGCATCGTCACCGTTTGATGCGTTTTTAGAGTTTTTTTCGGTGGTAATTCCCGATGGCGCGTTTACCAGTCGGCTACAGTATTTGCAAGTTGGCGATACGTTGTGGCTCAATCCCACACCATTTGGTTATTTGACCTTGGCACGTTATCAACAACCTGCGCCCAATGACTTGTGGCTCTTGGCGACGGGTACGGGGCTTGCACCGTTTTTATCCATGTTACAAACCTTGGAGGTGTGGACGCAATACCAAACCATCGTGTTGGTGTACAGCGCGCGCACGGCGCAAGAGTTGGCGTATCAAGCGCAAATCAGTGAACTGGCAGCCACTTACCAAGCCTATACCGAGGGGCAGGCGGCGCAGTTTTTTTATGTGCCAATCGTCACCCGTGAGGCAGGTGCAGGGCAATTTAGCCAACGCTTGCCTGCGCTGATTGCCAATCACGCGCTTGAAAATGCGCTTGGGCAATCGCTATCTGCGGCAAGCAGCCATGTCATGTTGTGTGGCAATCCGCAAATGGTCGCCGATACCAAAGCCGCGTTGCAAAGTCGCGGCTTAACGATGAATCGGCGCGGTGAGGGCAATATTGCGGTGGAAAATTACTGGTAGCCGCATGCGTTAGGCGGCGACATAGACGGCCTTTGACTGCGCAGGCGGAAGGCCGTCGGGGTGGGCAGTGGGTGTGGTCGTTAAGTTATCGGTGGGCGTTGGACGGGTGGGGTCTGGGTTGTTTGGGTTGTCGTCCTCGGTGATGACCACTTGCCCTGAACCTAAGTTGATGATTTCACCGATATTGACTTGCGCTTTGAGCAGTAGCTGATCTTCGGCAAGCAAACCGTGATTGATTTGCACCTTATTGAGCGTGTCCATGATTTTTTCATTTTTGCGTAACCACCGCGCCAAATCCAAATACAAGATATCATCTTTTTGGGTGGTTAGCTTGGCTTTGCCCAATATCATGCCAAGCGGGTCACGGCCCAGCACGTCTTGCCAACCCCACAACGCAGCGCGAATCGCTTGGGTTTTAAGGTAGCTGTCGGTGTGCAATGCCAGCACTTCGGTGTTAGATAGCTGCCCAAAGACCAGCCGCTGACGGTCGCGGTCTAGCTGCACGTGCACCAGCCGCAGATTAACCGCAAGCCGCGCAAAAACGCCTTTGACATTCACCGTGGTGTGTAGGCGTAGCCAGTTGTCGTGCAAATCCAAATGCAAATCCAATACCGCATCAACCTTTTTGGTGACAAATTGTGCCAAAGCGTCATTGACCTGTTGCTCGCTAATCGGCACTAAGATTTCTTGCTCAGAAAAATCCTCAAACCGTGCGTACCAAGTCTGCGCCCGTGCCAATAGCGCGTCTAGCCCATAACTTGCCAGCTCGGTCAAAAAATCTTGTAGTGCTTGCGTTATTTTGTTCACAGTGCGCCCTTTTTTCTCATCCACAGTGATGGGTAGCCAGTGGCTAAAGACAATCATTTAATCAATATAGACTAAGCCAACATTATACCGTTAAAACCTGCCAATGACAGCGACAAAATGTGTTAAGATGGCAGGGTTTATGTGAATAATTTTGTGTGAAAATTTTAACTGCCAACAGGAGCGGTCAGCCAACATGCCCGTGTTGATGGGGTCACAGATTAAAGACAGCCGCAGCTACCACTTTTGCGCGCCCAAGGTGGGCAGTGATTATAGCCTCTTGCTTGCCACCGTGCTGGCGGTGGGGCTGCATGCGGCGGTGATTTTTGGCATTGGCTTTAGTGAAGCTGCCGCGCCAAGCAAGGTGGCGCAAGATGTCACCACGGTGCTGACCGATAATTTACAAAAAAATGAGCGAGCCGATTTTATCGCCAATGCCAGCCAGCAAGGCGGTGGTGAGGCGGATGACAAGCACTTGATGGAAACCGCGTCGATTAGCCCACTTGAGGCCGACACCGTCAATCCCACCGATGACCTCATCACCCAAGCGCAAACTCGTCGCCAGCAGCAGTACCAACAAAGCTATTTACGCACCACGTTGAGTATACAAAAAGCGCCTGCCGAAAATGACAACAAAAAAGACCAAGCCAGTGAAAGCTTTGAACAACAAGAGCAGCGCATTCGTGAGCAAATTGCCACGCTAGAGACCAAAATCGGCACCAGTCAGCAGCTACTTGCCAAAAAATCGGCTGTCAAAACAGTCAGCAGCAATTCAACCACGACAGGCGCAGCGGCGCAATACATTGAGAATTTTCGCCAACAAGCCTACCACGTTGGCAACCAAAACTATCCGCAGGCCGCGCGCGCCAACAACATCACAGGCGATGTGCGCCTATTGGTCATTATCGACAACACGGGCAAGGTCAAAGCCCTACGCGTGCTTGAATCCTCGGGATCGCCGCTACTTGATGAAGCCGCCAAAGACTCGGTGCGTAAGGCAGCGCCGTTTGGTAAGTTTAGCGATGATATGCAAGATATTTTGGAGTTGCGTATCATTCGGACATGGCGGTTTGGCGACACCTTACAGGTTGAGGAACATTAGCTTTACTTGCCCAGTATTGCCAAATAGAAACCTTTGCACGAACAAATGCACAAAAGTTTGTAAAAATGATATAATACAGTAAAATCAACCAGATAGCAAAAGACACGAATATGGCATGGAAACAAACAGGGCAACTGTCCCTAGCAGACAGTCTCATTAACGGTCACAAAGCCATTGAAGAGCTTGATGAACTACACGACCTTATAAACTGGCAAACTATCGAACACACTCTACGCCACGTCCATAGCAGTGAACGTGGCGAAAGTGCCTTTCACCCAGTCATCATGTTTAAAATCTTGTTACTACAAAAACTCTATAACCTATCTGACCCAGCCATGGAAAAACAGCTAGCACGAGACTTACTATTTCGTCGCTTTGTTGGATTATCACTTACCGATAACGTACCCGACCACAGCACCATCTGGCGATACCACAAACACCTAGGTGAACTTGGACTCATTGAACCCTTATTCAACCAAATCAATG